>DASQIQ010000105.1:0-8969 GCA_035631495.1 Micropepsaceae bacterium | reverse complement strand
CTTCGCTCCCTTATGCATCTCCGCCGACGCGGTCTTCGCAAAGAATGACCGGTTTGGGTCATTTCCGTCCGATCGCGGTGAGGCTCGGGAATGTCCGAGTTTCTCCGAAGCAGACGTTCAGCACGGCGCCCGGCAATAGCGGGAATTCGCCAGAAACGGTCATTCGGCAAGGGTTGTCCGCCTTGGGTTTGACGATGGCACCGCTTGAACTCCACCCCAAGAAATAGCGCTCAAACAAAAAGGGCCTCGCGAACGAGGCCCTTTCGCAAACCATGCAACGAACGTTTAGCCGCGTCCGCCACCCGCAGGAGCTGCCGGCATGATCGCGGGAAGCGGTGCGCGGGGCGGAGTCACGGGCAACAGATCGGGCTGCTTGCCGATGATGGCGTTCAACGCATTCCAGCCGCAGATCTCGTCGCTCCATGTCGGCGGTGTGGCCGCCATGCCACCGACCCCGATGGCGCCAAGAAACTGGTTGTCAACCACGATGGGAAGGCCGCCCGCGACCGGAAAATTACCCTGCTGGAATTGCTGCGCCGCGGTCCACGGATTGAGCGCCACCTGGTTTTGCAGCACATGCGTTGGATTGCGTGTAGTCCAGGCAGTCTTGGCTTTCGCGAGCGCGGATTCGGCGGCGCCTTTCGGCTGGCCGTCGGCGCGGTAGTAATAGGTCAGTGTGCCATACTGATCGAGCACCGCGACACTGACGCTCATGTTCTTAGAGGCGGCTTCATCGATGCAATGCTTGGCGAGCTTCTCCGCCACAGAGACGCTTATTTCCGCGTTCTCATGGATGCGCTCTGCCATTGGGCCTTTGATGACGATATCGCTGAGTGAGGCACCCATGCTCGTGCCCGCAATCATTGTGGCCGCTCCGGCGGCCAGCAATCCCATATGAAACTTCACGGTGGTTCCCTCCTAAGACGATGCGACGGGCCGCATCTTGAAAAGATCATGGCACTTTCAGCCGCGTGGAGACAACGCCATCCTGAGCTGCCGGAGGAGCAGCCAACAAATCTCAGCAAATATCGGCCTCTTCAACGCCCGCATTCATATTGAATACGCGCGCTGAGCTGCCCTAGCGAATTTCGAGAGCGTTCGAAATAAGATGCGGCTAGTAGGGGTAACCTTGAAGCCTTGGCATCCCGGGCTTCCAGTTAGGCAGCCGGGCGTAGTCATCCCCAATCGGCATCTTGACCTTTGGCAGACTCTGTTTGTCGAGGACTTGGTCCTCCGGGATCACCTTGTTCACGAAGAGCAGATAGGCCGTCAGGGCATAAACCTCATCGGCGCTAAGAGTCCCCTCATTCCCGAGAGGCATGGCGCGATGGATGTAATCCCACACCGTCGTCGCAAACGGCGCGCTCAGTGGCAGGATGCGCCCCCGTTCCCAGATGGGGACATCTTGGCCTTTATTCGATTGCAGCGCGGGCGCCGGTCCGCCCCCTATGCCCTCTTTGCCATGGCAGCCGACACAACCCTTCCGCTGAAAGAGGATTGCGCCCTCCTTGGCGGTGCCGCGGCCCGGAGGGAGTTCCTCTCCCGTAGGACCGATCGAGATATCCAAGCGGCGGATTTCTTCCGGGGTCGGCGTGCGTCCCACGCCATATGTCTGCGCGAACGCGGGAGTCCCCAGGAGCAGCGCAATCGTGACGAGCCTAAGCGAGCCCATTGGTCACACTCCCATCCCTGCCGATGCGCCACGGCATAACGCTGTTGTCCAGCCCGGGCACTCTGTAATCTCTATCGAATGGCACGTTCCAGTACTTGGCGACCTGCTCTCGCGTCGGTTGCACCTGCCCGATCTCGTCGGTGCAGCGGGAAAGAATCTCGGTCTCGTTTCCATCCCAATTCCACTCATAGCCGAACCGGGTGTGCGCCTTGCGTTGTGGAGTGGCCTTGATCTCGGCGCGGTTCCACTTCCGCCCGCCATCGGTGGATACCTCCACGGTACGAATGGCGCCCCCGCCGGACCAGGCCAGCCCGCTGATCTCGTAGAATCCGCGGCCGGGCAGAAGCTGGCCGCCGGACGGGCGCGTGATGACCGATTTGGGTCCGACCTGGAAGCTGAGCGCAGCTTCTTCCGGTTTGCGATCGAGATGTCCGAAGTCGTTGTAGTTCATGTAATACCGGTCAACGACTTTGATGCGCCGCAGATATTTGGTGTTGAAGATGCCCTCGAAGCCGGGGGTGATGATGCGCAGCGGAAAACCGTTCTGAGGCCGCACAGCCTCGCCATTCATGCCGTAGGCGATGATGCAGTCGTCCATCGCTTTGGCGATGGGCATGCTCGAGGCGCCCTTCACTTCCTCGGCGCCCTCAGCGACGAACCATGTCGCGCTGCCTTTCAGACCGCACTCCTTGAGCAGCGTTGAAAGGAGTACGCCGGTCCATTCGGCGCAACTGGTCATCCCATGCGATTCCTGCACGTTCTTTTGCCGGCCATTGTGCCGGTTTCCCGCACACTCGATGAAATGCAACCGGGTGACTGAGGGAAGACGCTTCAAGTCGTCCATGGTGAAGGTCAGGGGCCGATCCACCAACCCGTGAATCGTCAGAGTGTGCTCCTTGGGATCGATGTCCGGCATGTAGGAGCCGCGGGTCGTCGCCACATAGTGGAGCGAGGATGGCGTGACCACGCCAACAGAATCCTGCAGCGGCGAGGCTAGGTGGAACATCTTCCCGAACGCGTCGGGTGAAGGCCTGCCGCCCATTGGGTGCATGATGCGCACCGAGGTCACGTAATGGGAGCGCTGACCGTATCCGACCAACTCCTCGCTGCCCATGACCATCGGATAATCGTTTTGGCTGCCGCCCGTGGCCATCCCATGGTCGTGTGTTTGGCCGAGCGCCGGCGCTACCGCTCCCGACGTCAACGTCAATCCACCGGCCAACGCGGCGCCGCCCTTTAGGATCTCTCTGCGGCTAGTCCGTTTCGAATCCATCAGTCTTTCCTTCGAAAAATGACACGACGACGAAATCACGCCTCGCGGACGAAAGTATAGGGGGCCTTGCCAAATCTGGCTAGCAGTGCCGCTGCCTGAAATGTCCGCTTTTGGTGGTCATTTCCACCGGTCGATGCAACACGTACCTTAAACAGACGTCGTGGAGCGACGGGATATTTCCTGTTGATCGCAGAGAGCCTAACCGTTTTATGTTCGTGACCGGAATGGGGGGGCCGAATGCCAAACGATATCGTGGATGAATCGGTTTCCACGCAGGCGAGCGCTTATATGGGCGTCGTCGGCATCGTTCAGGCCCTGGCGGTGGGCATGCTTCTGGAACATGCCGAATTTTTTCAACTGCTTGTGTCCGGCAAGATCGATGTTGCGTCCGGCGAATTCCTTCTCGCGTTCTTTCAAGCCACGGTTGTTTTCCAATTGATCGTGCTGACTTGGCACATGAACTTGCAAAACGTGATTGCCTTCAAGCGAGCGTTCGGCATGTGGGATTCCTATATCCCGTTCTCCTTTGTCTTCGCCGAATATTACCTAGCACGGAACGCCAGCCCTGAACGATTTTGGCAATGGGAGCTCTCCGTGCTGGTATTCATGGTCTGCGCGCTATTTGCCTTTACGCATGTCTATTTCGTGGCAAGAAAGAACCTTGCTCGAAACAAAGCGGTGCTCGACCAGCTTGGGACCTATCCTTTCTGGGTAAGGATATGCGTCTTTGCCATGGCCCTGCTGTCGATTGCGGGACTGTTGATCGACGGACATGACATGGCCCCAAAGTTGGTGGTTGCTGGCCTGCTCGACGTTTCGATCTTTGCCTTCATGTTCATCAACACACACTTCTTTTGGACGCGGCTCATCAGCGCCGAGAATCTCCTCAGGGGTTAGGCAAGCCATGGAGTACGCGATCGGTCTAACGTTGGCTTTGTCGATCTCGGTGTTGGCCTCGTTGGTCGGCTTCGATCGCGACCGCGCCTTCTATCCGATCGTTATGATCGTCATTGCGTCCTACTACGAACTGTTTGCCGTCATGGGCCAATCGGTTCGAGCCTTAAGCCTAGAAACCATTGCCTTTGCCGCATTCCTTCTGGCGTCCATCATCGGTTTTAAGGCCAACCTTTGGCTGGTCGCTGTGGCGCTGGCGGCCCATGGCGTGTTCGATTTTTTTCACGCTCGCTTGATTTCCAACCCGGGGGTGCCCGTTTGGTGGCCGATGTTTTGCCTTAGCTATGATGTTTTGGCGGCCGCCTATCTGGCTTTGCTGCTCGTTCGGCCGAAAATCCCAGCAAGAGTACGCTATTAGAATAAGAGCATGAGCGGTTTTGCGCAGCGCATTAGACCTTTCGTTCGGGCGGAGATCCTCGCTGCGAAGTCTTGCGCATCGCGCGGAGATTTTGCGCGGGGGTTCCGGCATCTTGAGCGGGCGCACGTGCTAGGTCAGGCTTCAACGAGAGAACATGTGCGCGTTCATGGGTGCATGCTGTTATGGGCCCTGCGCCGGCAGGAATGGTCGAACATCCCGGGCCAGGCCTTTCGCATTGTTGGCGCCGCCACCATGACAGCGCTGGGATTGGTGCCCCATGGCAACACCGGTGGATCGAATGTGAATCCGTTTTTGCCGATGCCTATTCCTTCCGACCTGGCCCAGCTTATCGCTACGGCGTGCACTCCGCACGATGTCCAACGGTCAGACTGAGCGTGGAGTTCGCAATGTCCTCGTCGGATGTCACGGCCGGAGTCCGCGGGCCGCCGGAGCCGCCGGCGGCGCGCGATGTCGACTCAAATCCGTTCAAGCGAGGGCGGATTTATACAGCGCGCTCAGCGCCGTCCAGGCGCGCTCGGCCTCGCCTTGACTGTAAACCGCGCCGCCCGGCACGCACCATCCGTGATCGGCTTGATAAACCTCCACCGTCGCCGGACGGTGAGCGGCCGTGAAAGCGGCCTTCAGGTCATCCTTCATCTGCGGCTGCATCTTGTCATCGTTCTGCGCCTGGCAAACCAGGAACGTGGCGTTGGTCTTCGGGATCAGGAGATGCGGGCTGTCGGCGTCCTTCGTCACCAGCCCGTTGCCACCGTGAAAACTGCCGACCGCGCCGATGCGCGAAGGTACCGCCGCCGCGGTCCGGAAGGTGAGCGATCCGCCCATGCAGTAGCCCTGCACGCCGACCTTGCGGTTCTTATTGGTCTGCGGCTGGGCGTCGAGAAAGGCGACATAGGCCGTAGCGTCGCGGTCGATGCCGTCGTCTTTCATGGCGGCGCGGTACGAGAACAGTTTGTTCCGTTGTTCAGCGTCGTTGAAATCGAAGACCGCGCCCACAACCGGCGCATGCGCGGAACGATAGAACGGGTTGGGCACCAGAACGACATAGCCTTGCGCCGCCAAGCGCCGGCCCATGTCGCGGAAGGCGGGGCGAAGACCGGCGATGTCGGTCCAGATCAGGACGCTCGGCCAAGTGCCCTGGCCTTCCGGATAGAAAAGAACGGCGTCGCAGGTGCCGTCGGGAGTCTTCACCGCGACGTCCTTTTCGACGGCTTTCGCTTGGGCGAAGGCCGTCGTGCTAACGGCCGCAGCCGCAGCGGTCACCAAGCCGAAGGTGCGCCGTGAAAGTCTCGTGTCCTCGATGAGACCGGCGTGAATGAATTCGTCGCACATTGTGTTCCTCTCCTGATGCGGTTCGGGTGGGGCGGACAAACTTCCGTGCGAAAGCAAAGGAGCCCGCGGTCACCTTGTCAAGGCCGACGGGGAGCGGGCGTTCCGGTGAATAGGCTCTCAACCTTTCAAACATACGCGCAGAGGGTGTAACTTCGCACCAAAGCGTTCCGGCGGAACGCAAATGTCACGGCCAGGGGAGAAGAACGATGGATCTGCAATGGCGGAATTTCCCTTTGGTCATCGCAGTTGCGGCGGCCTTTGTGACGGCCAGCTCCCCCAAGAGCGAAAGCGCCGAATCCATCCCGGACTTATCGGGCATATGGGAGCATGCGAATCCCGGGTTCGAACCGCTGGCCTCCGGTCCCACGGCGCTCATCAACCGGTCGCGCCGCCCGAATGGCACCGGCGACGGCCTCAAGCTGACCGGCGATTACACCAATCCTATCTTGAAGCCGGAAGCCGCAGAGATCGTGAAACAGCATGGTGAGCGCGCGGTGAACCTGGGCGACCCGAACCCGCACAACCAATGCTGGCTCGAAGGTCCGCCTTTCGTGTTTACGAATCACCCAAACGAAATCGTGCAAACGCGGGACAAGGTTGTCATCCTTTATCAGGACAATTCTCAGGTGCGTCATGTGCGCATGAACCAAACGCATCCGGCAAAAGTGACGCCGACCTGGTACGGCGACTCCGTGGGCCACTATGAAGGCGACACGCTGGTGATCGACACCGTGGGCATCAAGGTTGGGAAGTATTCCATGGTCGACTGGTACGGCACGCCGCACAGCGAGGCTCTGCACGTGGTCGAACGCTATCGCATGCTCGATTACGAAGCGGCGAAGGAAGGATTCGAACGGGACCGCAAGGAATACAACGAGCCGCCGGGGATGCCGGCCGCCAATCCGGAAGGCAAGTATCTGCAGCTCCGCTTCACGGTCGAAGATCCAAATGTCTTCACGACGCCGTGGACCTCCACCATGACGTTTCGATATGTCGGCAATGGCCCGCTCGACTGGCAGGAACAGGCTTGCGCCGAAAGCCTCCTGTGGTACCCGGGAAAAGAGGCCGATGTGCCGCGGGCGGACAAGCCGGATTTCTGATCCGGCGCTTTGCCCCTGGAAAACTCGCGTTAATTCGTCTTGGTGGCGCCCGCCTTGGTCTGTTCTTGGGCGAGCACTCTCTTGGCCGTTTCAAGCTGACGCTTGGCGCGCGCGTCCCAGGTCGCCGGATCGACGAAGGGATTAGGGTCGCCCGGCTTGCGGTTGGCGAGCTTCTTGGCGCGCTCGTGGATGCCGCCGCCCGGATAACCGTTCGGGTCCTGCCGGGCATGGGTCTGGAGATAGACCTGCACGCCCTTCACGGCGTTCAGCTTCTCGGCGTTCTTCACCCCTTGCTCGGCACCGGCAAGGCCCGGCGCACCGCCGCCGCCACCACCCCAGATGCCGCGATAGGTCTGCGCGCCTTCATGCAGAAGGAGGCCTTCGATGAACATATTGCCCGGCGTGTGGCCCGGCGCGGTGTGGATGATGAGGTGCTGATCGCCCAAGTCGAGGTGATCGCCCTCGCGCACTTCCATGTCGCGCTTGGGCACTTCGGTCGGCTTGCCGTTGTCGCGGTTGTTGGGCTTGCCGGCAGTGTCTTCGATCATCTTCCAGTCTTCAGGCACCGCCACGACGCGCGCGCCGGTCAATTCCTGCAGACGCTTCGCGCCGCCGAAATGGTCGGTATGGCCATGGTTGATGATGATGTATTTGATGTCGCGCGGGTTGACGCCGACTTTCTTGATGTTCGCCTCGATCAGGTCGACGAAGGGCTCCTGCGCCGTGTCGAACAGGATGTCGCCTTGCGGTGTCGTCAGGACCCACGAATCCACGTAGCAGGGACCGACATGGTAGAGATTGTCGAAGGCCTTGAAGGGCTCGATCTTCTGGATCTCGGTTTCGCGCGAGCGGGGGCCGATGCGGCAGATCTTCTCGAGCGTGTCGTTGGGCGATGTTTGCGCGTTGGCGCGGGCGGCGGCTGCAGCGGCGGAGGCGCGGGCCGCAGCAGCTTCAGCTTCCGCGTTCTGCGCCAATGCCGCAGGTCCAATAAAACCGGCGGCCATGAGGCAGCTCGCCGTCAGCATCCAGATCTTTCTCATTCCATCCTCCCTTGGCCCGTGCCGGGGCCCTTAAATTTTTTGTAATTATAGCCACTCTATCGCGTTCCCGCCCGCCACTGAAAGGGTGATCATGCGGGCCTGCGCTAACAGGGCGGACACGTCCGGCTGGCCGGGTTAGAGGCCTAGGAGCCCGCCTCTTTCCGGTAGGAATCGTCCAGCACCGCTCTTGCCCTCGCCGCGTCGGCGGCGGGGAATCCGGCCTTCTGCATCAGCTCCACGGTTTTCGCGAACGCGGCGTCGGGAATCGAGAGGTCGCGCGGGAAGACGCGTTTCTCCCGCATGTAGTCGAGCGACAGACGTCCGTATTTCCCGTCCGCCTGGATCACCTCGGCCATCAACTGGAGCAAGGGCGCATCGTTCGCTTCATCGTCCATCCACGCGGTCGCCTGGATCAGCGCCTTAAGGAACGCCACCAATTGAGGACGGTTCTTCTCCGCCCAGCGCCTGTCCACGATCAGCGCCGTGAAAGCGATTTGGGGAATGTAATCCGTGACCTCGCCCAGGTTCCGAAATCCCGCGTCTTCGGCGATGAAATTGAGCGGAATGAGTTGCACGGCCGCATCAATCGTTCCCTCTTGAAGCGCTTTCCAGCGCGCCGGATGCAGCCCCACCACATTGAACGTGTAATCGCCGGGATAATTCAGCCCATGCCGGCGCAGCACCTCCATCGTGTAGAGCGCGGTCCCTTCCGTGAGCGAGGAGGTCCCGAGCACGGCGCCCTTCAGATCCTCGCTGCGCTTGAATCGCGGATGAGAAATGAGGGAAAGCGGCAATCGATTCACGTTCGCTGCGACGACACGCAAATTCCCGCCCGCGGCCGCGTCACGGATGGCGCCCTCGGGCGGTGTGATCGCGACATCGCTCTCGCCTTCCCTTACGGCCGCCGTCGCCTTGTCGACACTCGGGAGCAGCATGGTCTCGACCTCGAGCCCGTTCTTCGCGAACAAGCCCTGTCGTTCCGCCACGTAGACGGGAAGAAAATTGAAGCCCATCCCGCCCGCGGCGATCCGTATCCTCATCGTGTCCCCCTCCGCGCCAATGCGGCGGCGACGATGCGGTCGAAGAAGGCGAGAATCTTTTCGTCGCGCGCGTAACCGGGAATGGCGTTGCCGCGATAGAACGGCGCGGCCAGCATATTGAAATAGAGCTCGCGGTCATTGTCGACCGCTCGCACGAATTCCAGCATCTGTTTCATGGCTGA
>DASQIQ010000104.1:0-1832 GCA_035631495.1 Micropepsaceae bacterium | reverse complement strand
AATGGCGGTTCCCATCCCGAATCGGCCGCGATTGCCGGCTTGTCCGTGAACTACATCATCGAACAGGTGCACGCCTTCCGCGACGGGGAGCGTGCGGATGTGCGCACGGGCCGCATGGTCCAGGTCGCGAAGACGATTAGCGAGGCCGACCTGAAAGCGGCGGCGGAATATTATGCCGCGATCGGGCCCGAACGGCAGAAATGGATAAAGACGGTGGTAAGCAATGAGGTGCCGAAGGGTCCTGCTCCTTTCGGCGGCGGCGGCTTTCGCTACCACGCTCCGGAGGGCGGCATGGAGCCACTGCCTGTCGGTAGGGTCATCGAAACGGCGGAGGACGACGATCTCGTTCGCGCCCGTGACCAGATCGATGGCGGGTTCCTGCAATATGTGAACGCAGAAGACTTGGCGCTCGGTGAGAAGATCGCCGCCGATGGCAAGTGCGGCACCTGCCACGGCGCCGAGTACAAGGGCGTGGGCGATGTGCCTCGGCTCGCCGGTCAACACTCGCTTTATCTGATCCGCCAGTTGAAGGACATGCAGACCGGCGCGCGCAAAGACAAGAATGTGGCGGCGATGAAGCCTATCGTCGCGAAATTGTCCGACCGGGAAATGGTCGCCGTCGCGGCCTATGTGGGATCCAAGAGCCCGTAGCGCCGCCCGCTTGCGCCCCATGTCCGGCAGGAAAGCTAGGCGGTTCAGCGTAGGGAGATAGACGTGACGATTCGACGAGCGACATGCACCGCAGCTGCAATCGTGTTTCTCTGCCCGCCTGTTCTTGCCGCGCCTTCCGATGCCATTCCCGATCTCTCCGCGGGCGGTGCGGCCTGGCGCAACACGCATAATGATTTCATCCTGCCGAAAACCGGCGCAGGTCCCGTCACCTGGGATCCGGCGCATCCCTATTTCGGGAACGGCGACGGTCCGAGGCCCACGTCGCGCGTGGCCGATCTCAGCAATCCCATTCTAATGCCCTGGGTGAAGGAAGCATTGCAAAAGCTCAATGCCGATGCCCTGGCTGGCAAAGCGCAATTCACGCCCATTGCGCGCTGCTGGCCCAATGGCGTTCCGGGTGCGATCCTGCTGCGGCTGAATCCGATGTTCATTGCTCAAACGGCCAAAGAGGTGCTGTTCCTGTACCAGAGCGACCATCAGGTGCGGCACATCTACATGAACGTACCGCACTCCAAGAACGTCGCCCCGTCCTGGTACGGGGAATCGGTCGGTCATTACGAAGGCGATACGCTGGTGGTCGATACCGTCGGTATCACGACCAAAGTGGCGGTCGATTACTATCTCACTCCGCATACGGACAAACTGCACGTCGTCGAGCGCTACCGGCTGGTCGATGACGGGCGCAGTTTGGAAGTGAGCTTCACGGTCGATGATCCCGGCGCGTTCACGATGCCCTGGTCGGCAAGCCAACACTATCAGAAGGCCGCTCAGACGCCGATGGAAGAGGTAGTTTGCGCGGAAGGCGAAGCCTTCGCGCCTATCCAGGACCCACAACAGGCGCTTTTTCCCATCCCGCGTGCGGCGGCGTTGGATTTCTGAATGTGGGTCTGGGGTTCGGTTAAGCGCAGCATGCTATCGTGCCGCTCTAAGGCTTGGAGATGGAGAGAGACATGTCGGATTGGCGTTTGATCGGCTTGACCGCTGGTTTGCTCTCAATCTGCGGCATAAGTGCGGAGGGCTATGCCGCCGGTGAGGCTAAACCCACCGTACCGGATTTCTCGTCGATCGACCGGCCTTGGGTCGCGATCGAAGCGCAGGAATATCTCCCGCCTGCGTCCGGCATCGGACCAATCACCTACGACCATGCGCATCCCATCATG
>DASQIQ010000103.1:0-2383 GCA_035631495.1 Micropepsaceae bacterium | reverse complement strand
GGGGCGGGCCGGGCGGTGAGGGACGAACGCCGTCAGCTCCGCTCCGGTCAGGTGGCGGAATTGGGCCGAAGCTTCAGCGAAGCCGCCTACGGGGCGGAATGCGGGACCATTATTGTGCGCCATGAGCGCAATATAGGGTGGAACCGCTCCTTATGCAGCTGCGCTTTGTCGAGCAACAAGCCCGCGCCTGCGGGGCGCGGGCTTGTTATCTTTTCCAATAACGAAGCGCGAAGCGCAGCGCTACAGGCAGATTACTTCAGCATCGCCTGAACGTCGGAGGCCGTTTTCTTCGCGGCAGCCATATCGGCGTTTGCGATTCCGGCCTTCGCCTGGGTTGCCGCGGCTGTGAGCTTGGCCTTCGTCGCTGCGTCCGCCGTCTGGGGAATGGCGCCGCCACCGGCGTTGGCGCAAGGATTGCCCGGCCCGGCATCGAAGCCGTCTCCGCCCGGACCGACCAGGCAATTTACAACGTGATGAAGATGCGTATGTACCATATCGATCCCGCCGGCCGCTGCGGCAAGACCCGCATGATTTGCGGCAGTCGCGATGGCCTGAGGCCCGTCCGCGAGCGTGGGTGTAGACAGAAACGCCATTCCGGCGAGAGCAAGCGCGGCAGGTGCGAAGAAAAGCTTTGTCATGGTGTCCTCCCTTTGGGCACAGAAGCCCATTGTGGCACGAATCTCGCGCAGCTGGAACGTTTGATGCGGGTTCGATTAGGGCTTGACACCGATAACGGAGGAATCATCGACCCGGACCCAGAAAATGGGAACCTTCTGCTCGGCGACATATTCGTCGACCGCTTTGCGCGCACCCTGCCAGCGGAAATAGTCGTCAATAATCACAACCCCGCCGCGCACCAGCTTCGGGTAAAGATGATCCAGTTCGGCCTTGGTCGAGGCATGCCAATCCGTGTCGAGGCGCAACAGGGCAATGGCGCCGGCCGGTGCGGCTCCGGGCAGGGTGTCTTCGACCTTACCCTTGACGAAATGGAGACGCGCTTCGGGATAGGCGGTGAGCGCGAGATTGGCCCGCACTTCGTCCAGGCCGTGATTGATCCAGGTCGAGCGCCCGGCGGTGTCGCGCCGCTTGCGCCAGCTGCGCCCCGCCGATTCGCCAAACCGGCCACGATCCACATCGTCCGGCTCTGGCATGCCTTCGAAGGTGTCGTAGAGATAAAGATCGCGGTCGCTGAGGCCGAGGTCGAGCAGCGTATAGGCCATTGCCATGGTCGAGCCGCCCTTGGCGACTCCGCATTCCACGAAAGCGCCAGGATAATTCTGCGCCACGACATAGCGCACCGCGGATTCCAGCACCGCCACACGCTCATTGGATGTCATGGTGTAGGGCCGCACCTTTTTCAGCAGCGCCTTCTGGAAAGGCGAAAGATCAAGCGGGATGGCCGGCGGGGCCTTGCCGCGGAACGGCCGCATCAGTTCGCGCTTCAGCTTCGCTACCCAATCGACCATGATCTCGTCCCGCCCCGCCCCTTCAATCGCGTTGGCGCCTTCGATAGGGCGTGAGCGTTCGCCGATCAATCCCGTATCCGGCGGTTGTGCCGGCCGGGATGCCCCCCATATAAGAAGCCCGAAGGAGCAAAGATGAGCGATACGTCACAAGCCGGCGCCCCGCCGCCGCTCCCCCACGACGAAGCCGTCGACGTATCAAGCCTGCGCTCGATTACGATGCTTTGCTATGTGCTGTTCCTGATCGCTTGCGTGAACGGCATCACGGCGATCGCCGGCGTTATCATCGCTTATGTGAAACGCCACGATGCCCTGGGCACGATCTGGGAAAGCCATTTCAAAAATCTCATTCTGGTGTTCTGGGTGACGGTGGGGGCCACGCTGCTGTTTTTCCTCTCCTGGCCCTTCGCATTCGCATGGTGGTTCGCGAATGGATTTGTCTGGCTGTGGGCGCCCACGGCGGTGCTGCCACTGTTGTTCGGGTTCATCCTCTTCCCGGTTTTGGTGGTCTGGTACCTCTATCGCGTTATCCGCGGCCTGCTACGCGCCGGCGAAGATCGGGCTTATGGATAGACCCTCATGGCCTGGTCGAAACGAAAAGGCTCGCGCGAAACCCGCGCGAGCCTTTGTTGCGTGACGGCAATGAAGCCTAGGGGAAGGTGAATTTGAACGTCGCGGAATAGAGCGGCCCCGTATCAAAGGCCGGTGCGCCGACCCCGGCAACAGTCGCTGACCTGATGGCAGGCAGGATATGTTTGCTGGTGTCGATGTAACGCAGATCGAGCGAATACTTGTCGATCGTGAAGGTGGCGCCGATATCCCATTCCGTATAGGAATCGTCCGAGAGGCCGGCCGGCTTGCCGCCCGAATAGCCCTGATAACCGAGATTGCCGCTGACCGCGAGCCAAGGCGCGACGGGG
>DASQIQ010000102.1:0-19868 GCA_035631495.1 Micropepsaceae bacterium | reverse complement strand
CATCGACGCCGACCGCGCGCCGGCGCGGGCTGCCGAAATCTTGAGCGGGCTCGGCTTCGCCAACGCCGATCTCGAACGCCCGATGGCGGAATTCTCCGGCGGCTGGCGCATGCGCGTGGCGCTGGCGGCGTCGCTGTTCGCCGAGCCCGATCTGCTGCTGCTCGACGAGCCGACCAATTACCTCGATCTCGAAGGCGCACTGTGGCTGGAGGATTATCTCAAGCGCTATCGTGGCACGGTGCTGCTCGTCAGCCATGACCGCGATCTTCTGAACCGGGCAGTGGATTCCATCCTGCATCTGGAGCACGGCAAGCTCACGCTCTACAGCGGCGGTTATGATTCCTTTGTCGAGATCCGCGATCAGAAGCGCGCCCTGGATGCGGCGGCGCGCGCCCATCAGGAAGCCGAGCGCAAGCGCATCCAGGCCTTCATCGACCGCTTCCGTTCCAAGGCATCCAAAGCACGCCAGGCGCAGAGCCGCGTGAAATGGTTGGAAAAGATGAAGCCGGTCACACTGGTGACGGCCGAGCGGCTCGCGGCGATCACGCTGCCCCAGCCCGAAGCCGTGGCGCCGCCCTTGATCTCGCTCGATCGCATCTCGGTCGGCTATGTGCCGGGAAAACCGGTGTTGTCGCATTTGTCGCTGCGGATCGATTCCGACGATCGGCTGGCTCTGCTTGGCCAGAACGGCAATGGCAAATCGACGCTCGCCAAATTGCTGGCCGGGCGGCTGAAGCCGCAGAGCGGCGAATTGACCCGCGCGCGCAAATTGAACGTCGGCTATTTTGCCCAGCATCAGCTCGACGAGCTGGATTCGACCAAGACCGCGCTTCAGACCTTGTGGGCGCATAGGCCAATGTTCGACGAGACGACGGCGCGTACGCGGCTCGGCGGATTCGGATTCTCCGGCGACAAGGCGGACACGAGAATCGATTCGCTGTCCGGCGGCGAGCGCGCAAGGCTGTTGCTGGCGATCGCGACGCTGGAGAAGCCGAACCTGCTCATCCTCGACGAGCCCACAAACCATCTCGACATGGATGCACGCGAGGAACTGCTCACCGCGCTCAATGAATATGAGGGCGCCGTAGTCCTCATTAGCCATGACCGGCGGCTGATCGAAGGCTGCGCCGACCGTCTGCTGCTGGTCGCGGAGGGCCGCGTCGCGCCCTATGACGGCGACCTTGAAGCTTACAAGCGCTTCGTGCTGTCCGCGGCGAATGGTCCGGCAGAGACGCAGCCACGCGAATCGAAAACGCAGTCCAAAGCGGGGCAACGGCGCGAAGCCGCCGACCGGCGTCTCGCGCTGAAGCCACTTAAGAATGCGATGGACAGATGCGAGCGCGAGGTCGCGCGCCTGCATGGCGAGATCGAGAAGATCGACACAGACCTGGCAAACGCAAGCTTGTTCAAGAAGGATCCTGCCAAAGGCGAAAGTCTGTCGAGGGAGCGCGCCGATGCGGTGCGCAAGCTCGAGGCCGCGGAGCACGCATGGATCGAAGCGGCGGAACGCTTCGAGCAAGCGCAGGATGCGTCAGTCTGAGTCCGGGCGGGCGTTGGGCGTTTTGGTCCGGTCCGTTGCAGGCCAGCGCTCGGAAATATCGGGAAGCGGTGTTTCTTTCCCCGTCATACGCTCGATGGTGACGGCGTAGAGCGTGATCTGGTCGATGCGCGGGAAAAATCCCTTGGGACGTCCTCGCTCACCTTCGGCCCAATCGCTTCTGGCGTATTTTGCCATGAGCATTTCGAAGAAGCGCTGCTTGGTTTCCAACTCTTCGACCACGCGCACCCGGCCGAATGCGATCACGCTCCGGAAAGCCAGCGTGGAATCGCACTCGAAGCGCCCATAGGGAAACACCTCGCCCGGTTCGTCCATCTCGAAGCAGACCCGCGGATCGCGATTCACATTGGCGCGCAAATGGCCTTGCGCGCGCGTGTTGTGCACATACAGCTCGCCGTCCATCCAGACATAAAGCAGCGGAACGCAATAGGGATAACCGTCTTCGCCGATGGTCGCCAGCCGGCCGCAGAATCCTTGCTGCAGCGTCTCCAAGGTGCGTTCGTCGGACATGAGTTTGTCTACACGTCGCAATTGCGGCGGTGCGCTCATTGGGTTTTCCCCTCAAATCAATCCGGGACACTTTAGACGCAGACGCCCTTTTCTTCGAGCATCGCGCGAAGCTCGTGCAGCTCGCGCCCCTGAGGAGCGCAAGCGAAGCCCGCCATGGCCTTGGCTTCCGGCATGCGTCCCTCATAGACCAGCACGATCGCCAACATCATGTTCAGCGAGGATTTCAGACCGGGCGGATTGTCGAGCCCGAAGAGCTGTTCTTGCGTCAGCGCGGCGCGCAGCTCACGCTCGGCATCGGGGAGGTCTTTCCGTTCCAGAAAGAAAACGGCGCGATAGAAATGCGCGCGCGGATCCTGCGGGTAGCGGCCAACCAGATCGGCCGAACGCGGCGAGCCTTCTTGGAGGCTTCCGGGAACTTCGCTCTCCGGCATCAGCAAAGCGGGCTGCGAAGCGTAATCGGGATAATGCTGCATAACGAAAAAACCGGATAGGATGGCGGCAAGCAATCCCGCAACCGCAATCGCCACGGCGAACCGTTCTCCTTTGGGCGTGGCCGATGCCTCCGGCCAGATTTCACCGAGTACAAAGCCCATGGCGGCGCCCGCCAGGGCGCCGCCGACATGGGCGCCGTAATCGATTCCCGCGCCGACACCCAGCGGCAGCAGCGCGGGCGCGAGCGAGGGGATGAGGAAGCGCAGAGACACCTTCTGCATGCGGCGGCGCAATTGCACCGATTCGAAGATGAAGCTGCACACGAGAGCGGCGGCCAAGAGCGCCATGATCGCGCCCGACGCGCCGACCGATAGGACGTTCGGCGCATTCGCCGCGAGTGATCCGGCCGCGCCTCCGAGCGCGCCGAGCACGAACAGAGCGGCGAACCAGGCATGGCCGATCACCCGTTCGAGGATCCAGCCGGCAAACAACAAAGCCAGGGTGTTTCCCAGAATGTGGGAAAGGTTTCCATGCAGCAGAGGCGCGGTGAAAACCCGCCACCACTCTCCCGACTGGAGCACGAGCGAACCGTTCAGCCCTCCAAACGCGACGAGCGCGTGCATGCCCGGCGAAAAATTGCCTTCCGCCTGGACGGCGAAACTCAGTTCCACCCAATAGATCAGGCCGAGCACGACAATGAGCCCGAAGGTCACAAATGGCAGCGGCCTGCGCGAGGTGATTTCGCTCGGCGCGTCCGGCAAATCCTCGACCGAGTCGTTTTGGCTTGTGGAGGGCGCGGGCGACGGCGGCGCAACAGGGCGGCGGTCCACCGGCCTGCGCTTTCCAAATGCCGGTGCCGCCTGCATGCGAACGCTCCAGATCTTGAAGCGTTCTTAGATGCGGGCCCTCTTCATAACGGTGAATCCGGCAGAGGCACGTAACGGCGTGGTAAACGCAAAGCTAATATCCGCGTGGTTTCAGATCCCCTTCCCCTCGCGCCAAACGGCGCTCGGCCGGGGATGACAAGGCTGGTTAAAGCTGCTCATAGAGGTCCGTCCATTTTGGATTGACCTTTTCGATCAAACGAATTTTCCAGGCGCGGTTCCACTTTTTAATGCGCTTCTCCCAATCGATCGCGTCGCGGACATCGTCAAACGTCTCGACATAGACGAGATGGTGGACGTTGTATCGCTTGGTAAAACCCGCAACGAGACCTTTGCGGTGTTCGTAAGCGCGGCGGATAATATCGTTTGTCACACCTGTGTAGAGTACGCCATTCGTGCGGCTGGCAAGGATGTAGACGTAATAACTCACCTGTCATTCCCGGCCAAGCAACCACAGCTGTGGTTGCTTGGGGAAGGGAATCCGATCGCGCATTTTCGCCAGAAATCGAGGCGTTCGCGCTAGCGCAATTGCGATGCGACGCGGTCGATGCCCGCTTTGGAACAGGGCTCGTCATTGCCGCCCGGCGAACCGGAAATGCCGACGCCGCCGATGGTATCCTCGCCGATCTTGATCGGAAGGCCGCCACCGATGCCGATGACTCCGGGGAGGGTCGCGCGTTGCGCTGCGCCCGGATCCTTGGCGACCTGCTGGGCGAATTGCGCCGAAGGCGAGGCGAAAGTGAGGGCCGTATAGGCCTTGCGCCGGCTGTTCTCCATGGTATGCGGAGCCGCGCCGTCGCCGCGGATTTGCGCCAACGTGCCGCCGTCGCGGCCAACCACCGTCACGGACACGTGGTAGCCCTTGGCCTGACACGCCTCGACCGCGCCTTCCGCGATGGCTTTGATCATATTGTAGGACAGGTCCTTATGCGTGGCCAATTGCGCATTCGCCGGAACGGCGAAGGCACAGACCACGGCACTGAAGGCAAGGCAACGCGCGATGCTCATGATGTTCCTCCTGGAAAATTCGCTCTGTTCTAGGATAGCGCATTTGGGAAAGCGTTGTCGCCCGCACGTTATCCCTGCTTTTCCCACTTCCCGTTAGGGCTTTCTTTCCAATAGGTCGCGTCGTGGCTTGACTCTTTCGCGTTGCGCCAGGCGGCGCGGGCGGCATCGAGCGTTTCGGGATCGCGGCCGTCGAACAACAGCACGATCCGCTCGAGACCCGCGAGCTGCGGCGAAGACCAATCGGCCGGCATCGCACCGCCGACCAGGAACAGCACATGGGCGCCGTTCGGGTTTTCCTCTTCGGTGGTGAGATAGATCGGCTGGCGCGCCTTGTGACCTTCCGCGGCCGTGCCATGGGCGAGGAAGCTCGGCTCCGAATAGGTCCACAGATGCGTATCCAATGCCGCCATGCGCTCGGCCGAGCCCACCTGAACGACGGCGCGCCAGCCGCGCTCGCGCGTGCGTTCGAGCAGCGAAGGAAGCACATCCTCCAGGCTCTTGCGTTCGAGGTGATAGAAGAGCGCTTCGGACACCGAGCCTCCTTTGGTGTGGCGAATCCGAATTTCGGAAGTGCTTGGGCAACGCTCCAGGCGAATTTCGGATTCAAAGCCACACTAGCGATTCATTGAATCTCGTGTGGTTTTCAGATTTGAAGTTCCCAAACGCGAATGTCATCGAAATCTTGGGAACTTCAAATCCACCACACGAGTGTCACTTCTCATAAAAATCGGCGACCAGCCGGTTCAGCACACGCACGCCCCATCCTGTTCCCCAGGAAGGCGCAAGCGGCTTCTGCTCGCCGTCCTGCCAAGCGACGCCGGCGATATCAAGATGCGCCCAGGGGACCTTGTTGACGAAACGCTGCAGGATCTGAGCGGCGGTGATGGAGCCGGCCTGCGGCCCGCCGATATTCTTCATGTCGGCGATCTTGGATTTGACCAGCCGGTCATAACCATCGCCGAGCGGGAGCCGCCACACCGGCTCGCCTTCCGCCTTACCAGCCTTGGTCAGCCGGTCCGCCAGCTCGTCATTGTTGCTGAAGAGGCCGGCATGTTCGGCGCCCAGCGCCACCACGATGGCGCCTGTGAGAGTGGCGAGATCCACCATGAAGCGGGGCTTGAAGCGCGACTGCGCGTACCAGAGCACGTCGGCGAGCACGAGACGCCCCTCCGCATCGGTGTTGAGGACTTCGATCGTCTGGCCCGACATGGTCTTGACGATATCGTTCGGACGCTGCGCCTTGCCGTCGGGCATGTTCTCCACCAGGCCGACGAGACCGACCACATTGACACGCGCCTTGCGTTTGGCGAGCGCATGCATCAGGCCCACGACTGCCGCGCCGCCGCCCATGTCGCCTTTCATTCCCATCATGGAAGCCGCGGTCTTAAGCGACAGGCCGCCGGAATCGAAACACACACCCTTGCCGATGAAGGCCAGTGGGCCGGCGTCCGGTTTCTTGGCCGATCCTTTGCGCGCGCCGTTCCATTGCATCACCACCACCCGGGACTCATGCGCGCTTCCCTGCCCGACGCCGAGCAGCGCGTTCATACCGAGCTTCTTCATCGCCGGCACATCGAGCACTTCGACTTTGACGCCGAGCTTCTTCAGCGTCTGGGTGCGCTTGGCGAATTCATCCGGGTAGAGAATATTGGCGGGTTCGTTCACCAGATCGCGGGCGAGGAACATGCCCTCGCCGACTGCCGAAAGCCCCCCCCAAACCTTGCGCGCATTTGCGGCCTCCCGTGTCGAGACGACAATTTTCTTGACTGTGACGGTCTCGTCTTCGCCGACCTTGCGATAATGATCGAAGCGGTAGCTGCGCAGGCTCGCACCCAGCGCCAAATGCGCCGCAAGCTCCGCTTCGCGAAGCTTTGACCTTTTGGGCAGGTCGATGGCGAAGGTCAAAATCTCTTCGCCGCCGACCAGAAGCCGGCCCAACACGGTGGCGGCCAGGCGTTCGGCCGCTGCGGCATTGAAGGCGTCGGTCTTGCCCAAACCGGCGAGCACGATGCGCGAGGCCTTCACGCCCGCGGGCGCCAAGAGCTCGAGGCTCTGGCCGGCCTGGCCCTTGAACCGGCTGACGGAAAGGGCGCGCGTGACCGCGCCGCCCGTCGCTTCGTCGGCCGCCGCTGCCGCAGCCGTCAACCCGCCCCCGTCAAGGATGCCCACGACCAATGCGCCCGGTCCGATGCCGCCGCGCGATGCGAAGGATATGTCCATGGATGTGTCCGCTCCGAAAAAACCGATGGCCGCATGAAATATCAGATACGGTGGCGTCGGACGCGCTTTTTCTGGTACCTGATTCGCGTTTTTCTGCTAGCTGAGTCCGATGCGAAGTCTTTTCTTCTACGTCCTGCGCCAAATCGTTGGGCCATTCCTGCTGTTCACGCTGCTTCTGACCCTTGTGGTGTGGATGACGCAGGCCTTGCGCCTCCTGGACCTCGTGATCAATCGCGGGCAGTCGGCGGGCATCTTCGCCTATCTCACCGTGCTGATGCTGCCGAGCCTTTTGGTGGTGATCGTGCCGATCGCATTTTTCGGGGCGGCGCTCTATGCGCTCAATAGACTCAACAGCGATTCCGAGCTGGTGGTCATGTGGTCGGCGGGCATCAGCCGGCTGCAGATCGCGCTGCCTGTGCTTGCCGCGGCCGGCCTTGCCATGGCGTTCACCTATGCCTGCAGCCTCTATTTGATGCCGCTTGGGCAACGGGTGATGAAGGACAAGGTGTTCGACATTCGAGCCGATATCGGCGCGGCCATCCTGCGCGAAGGCGCCTTCACCACGCCCAGCGACGGCCTGACCGTCTTCATTCGCGAACTTGCGCCGAACGGGGAAATCCGCGGCATCCTGGTCCACGACAATCGCCAGCCGAAGAGGCCCCTGACCTACCTCGCCGAATCGGGCGTACTGGTGCAGTCCCAGGAAGGCGCGCGGCTTATTATGCAGAATGGCAATATCGAACAGGGCGAAGCAAACGGAGCGCGCTTGTCGGTGTTGGGGTTTGAGCGTTACGTGTTCGATTTGGATCAATATGCGGGTCCCCAGCGCGCCTCCGATCGCGATACCAGCGAACGTTACCTCCCCGAGCTGTTCGAGGCGCAATCGGCGCCAGGGGTTCCGGTGGTGCGCCGCGGCGTCTACCTCGCCGAAGCCCATAACCGGTTGTCGGCGCCGCTCTATTGCATCGCCTTTGCCCTGATCGCGCTGGCCGCCACCACCAAGGGGCGCATGGCGCGGACGAGCTATGCCTTGCGTCTGTCGGGAGCAGCTTTGATGGGGGCGACGCTGAGACTTGTCGGCTACGCTGCGCAGGGTCTGGCGGCACGGAGCCCAGAGTTCAATTTTGTCCTCTATCTGCTGCCGCTGGCGGGAATCCTCGTTGCGGCTGCGGTGATGCTCGACATTTCCCTTGTGCCGGCGGGAATGCGACGCGTCTTCAGCCCGCCCGCCAGGAACCCGGCATGAGTTGGTCGCTGACTCTGATGGGCTATCTCGCGCGAAGATTCTTCTTCGCTGTGGTCATCGTGTTCGGCGCCCTTTCGGCCATCGCCCTTTCGCTCGATCTGGCCGATCTTTTCACCCGCACCACGGAACGAGGCATACCGCCCGACGTGGTGATCAGCATGAGTCTTCTGAAGTTGCCCGACGTGGCGCAGAAGCTTCTGCCCTTCGCCGTTCTGCTGGGCGCGATTCTCGCCTTTTCGCGCATGTCGCGCAATCACGAGCTGGTGGCGACGCGCGCGGCGGGCATCTCGGCCTGGCAATTCCTTACCCCGCCTCTCTTGGTGGCCGTCGGCCTGGGCTTCCTGACCATGACGGTGTTCAATCCGATGGCCTCGGCATTCTTCTCTCAATACACCAGGCTCGAGGCGCGCTACGTTCACGGCCAGGCTTCGCAGCTCGCCGTGTCGTCGACCGGCCTGTGGATGCGACAGGGCGATGCCTCGCACCAATCGGTGGTTCACGCGCTCCGTGTGGCCGATCAGGGCGTACATCTCGAAGCGGTGATCGTCTTTCTCTATCAAGGGCTGGATCATTTCGCGGGCCGCATCGACGCGGCGTCCGCCGATCTTCAGCCCGGGCGTTGGCATCTGGCCAACGCTTGGGTCAGCGGAGCGGACGGACGCCCGCAGCATCACGACTCCTATGATCTGGTGACCGAGCAGACACCATCGCAGATCCAGGAAAGCTTCGCCTCTCCCGACACCATCTCATTCTGGGAATTGCCGCGTTTCATCGCCAATGCAGAAGGCGCCGGCTTCTCGGCCTTACGCCATCGTCTCTATTGGTACTCCCTGCTGGCGCTGCCTTTGCTGTTTTCCGCCATGGTTTTCATGGCGGCGAGTTTCTCGCTTCGCCTGGCGCGTCTGGGCGGGGTGCCCCAGCTTGTTCTGGCGGCCGTGCTATCGGGGTTCGGCGTCTACTTCCTTGGCGAAATGACCCGCGCGCTGGGACAATCTGGCATCCTGCCCACGCCGCTGGCCGCGCTTGCCCCGGCAGCGGCGGCAACTCTTCTCGGCATGACATTGCTTTTTCACGAGGAAGACGGGTGAGGCGCCAGCGGGGGAAGCGGGGGCGAATCTTGCGGGAAGCGCGCACGGTGGCGGTGATGGCCACCGCTGCCGCGTTGGGCACCGCAATCGGATTTCATACCGCCGACGCTCAGACGCGCGCGCCGAGCCGCGTGCTGCTTCAGGCGGACGAGATCACTTACGACACCGCAACCGGTCTGGTGACGGCCAGGGGCCATGTCGAAGTGTCGGACGATCAGCGTACGTTGCTCGCGAACGAAGTCGTCTACAACGAAAACGCCAACACCGTCACGGCAAGCGGCAATGTCAGCCTACAGGACGCCACGACGGGCGATGTGGCCTACGCCGATTCGGTCGAGCTGACTCAGGATTTGCGCGAAGGGGCGCTGAAGGGTTTCGCCGCCCTGATCGGTCAAACCGGCCGGCTCGCCGCCTCGGCCGCCGAGCGGCGCGAAGACCGCTTCACCATCGCCCATGGCGCCGTGTTCACGCCTTGCTCGATCTGCCAGGAAGATGGAGAGCGCATGCCGCTGTGGGAAATCCGCGCGGCGCGGATTGTCCACGATCAGCTCGAAAAGCAAATCTATTTCGAAGACGCTTCGTTCGATTTCCTGGGCGTACCGGTTTTCTACCTGCCCTATTTTTCGCAAGCCGACCCGAGCGTGAAATATAAAAGCGGGTTTCTGTTGCCCGATGTCGGTTCGATCGGCTCGCTCGGATCTTTCATCAAACTCCCCTATTACGTCGCGCTGTCGCCGAACCGCGATCTCACGCTCGATCCGTTCATCACCTCGAATGCGGGCGCTGTGCTGCAAACCGAATATCGGGAACGCTGGGGTGCAGGCGGGCTTTGGCTCCAGGGGACGCTTGGCTACGACTCCAGCGCCAGCGGAAAGCCCGGCGAAAGCGTTTGGATGAGCAGCCTATTCGGCTCGGGCCGCGTTGCGCTCAGCGACGCATGGCGGGGCGGTTTCGATGTGCAGCTCGCCTCGAACAAGACCTATCTCCACCGCTATGAATTTTCCAACCAGGATCGCCTGACCACGGACCTCTTCGTCGACCGTGTGTCGGGAAGGAGTCGCGGCGAGATCACCGGCTACTACTTCCAAAGCTTGAGAGCCACCGACTCTGCGGGCCAAATCCCGATTGCATTGCCGCTGATGCAATACACCTACATCCCCGAATACCGGGTCTGGGGCGGTCGGTTCAAGGCTGACACCAGCGCGCTTTATCTGAGCCGTGATCAAGGCACGGATGTGCTGCGCGGTTCTGCCGATGCGGATTGGCGGCTTCCCTACACGACCAATGACGGGCAGGTCTTGACATTGGAAGGATTCTTGCGCGGCGACCTCTATTACATCGAGGACGCCCGCTTTGAAGTCCCGACTGCAACCAGGAATACCGCAACGATCGGCCGCGCCCTCGGCTATGGGATGCTGGAGTGGAGCTGGCCCTTCACTGGCGATGTGGGCATCCCCGACACCAGCGTGGTGGTCGAGCCGATCGCCCAATTGGTCATGGCGTCAGGTGGCGGCAATCCACGGGGATTGCCAAACGAAGACAGCGTTGGGTTCGAATTCGACGTGACCAATCTTTTTACCGCCAATCCGTCACCCGGCCTTGATCTATGGACGGGCGGCCCGCGGACCAATGTGGGGGCTCGCGCCAGCGCGCTGCTGCCCTATGGCGAGGTCTCGGCAACCTTGGGAGAGCAATTCCGCTTCACCAGCGGTTCCTCCTTTCCGGCCGCCTCGCGCCTGAACGACAACAAATCGGACATTGTGGGCCAGTTCAAAATCGACTTCCCGCCCAATCTCTCGCTGACTCACCAGTTCAATATCGATTCTTCGGACGGGACCATCCGGCGCAACGAAGTGTATTTGCGCGCCCGGCTTGGCCGTTCGGTCATCGATCTGAGTTATCTGAAGCTTCCCGCGAGCGCGGCCGATCCCACGCTCGGCGAGCAGGAACAGGTGAATCTGACCACCACCATTCTGCTCTACAAATATTGGGGGGTGTTCGGAGCAGCCCGCCGTGACCTCGCCACGGGAAAGATGCTGGAAAGCAGCATCGGGATCACTTATGACGACGAATGTTTCGTGGCGTCGCTGGGATTTCATCGCCGGGACACCGCGACATTGAACCTCAAGCCCGCCTCCTCGGTGATCTTTCGCATCGGCTTGAAGACCGGATTGACGGGCGGCTGACCCCAATCTCGACTTCAAGCGCTTGAAGCGGCGGGAGAAATAGGTAGATTCCCGCCTGGGAGAGGGTGGGGGTGTTGACCCGGCGTCGGCGATTGCCGGCGCGGATCACAGTTTGGAGCCGCAGGATGCCCATGTCTCATCGTTTCGATGTTCTTCTGCGCACGGTCTGTCTGGCGGGTGTGGCTTTCGCCCCCATGGCGGCCCTCGCCCAGGAGGCGGCTGCCCCTCAGCCGCCCAGCGTCGCCTCACCTGCCCCAGCCTTATCGCCCGAGACCACGCCGCCTGCGGCGGGCCCTACGCCTCCAGGCCCGGTCGCACAGCCTGAGGAAGTGCGTGTCACCGCGCCGAAGGTTTCCACCGGCGTTGCGGCGATCGTGAACGACCTGGTGATTTCCGAATATGACCTCGACCAGCGCACGGCGCTTTTCCTCGCCACGTCCGGGGTGAAGCCCACCAAGGAGACGCTTCCCCAAATCCGCGCGCAGGTCCTGCGTTCCGTCGAAGACGAGATCCTTGAGCTTCAGGAGGCGAACAAGCGCAAGATCACCGTCACCAAAGCCGAAGTCGACAAAGCGCTGCAGAATATCGCCGACGACAACCACCTCACCGTCGAGCAGATCATAAACTCGATCACCTCCAACGGGGTCGCCCTCGAGACCTTCCGGCAGCAAATCGCGGCGCAGCTGATCTGGCAGAGGCTGGTCTCCGCGCGTTACGGGACCGACATCCTCATCAACGATATGCAGGTCGACGAGGCCATGGATCGCCTCAAGAAGGGCGCGGACAAACCCCAATTCCTGTTGTCGGAAATCTTCGTAGCGGTCGACCGGCCCGAAGACGAAATGCTCGTCAAAGCGAGCGCCGAACAGATCACCCAACAGATCAGACAGGGTGCGCCGTTCACCGCCGTCGCCAGCCAGTTCAGCCAGACGCCATCCGCCGCCGAGGGCGGCGATATCGGATGGGTGGTTCAAGGCCAATTGGGGGAGGAGCTCGATCATGCGATCTCCGAGCTGCGCCCGGGCCAGATCGCAGGCCCGATCCGGGCGGAGGGCGGCTTTTACGTCGTGCAGTTGCGCGATCGCCGTGAACCCTTCGGCACGATGATCCAGGAAACCAAGCCCGTCGTGACCGACCCGATGGCGGCGCTGCCGTTGGACAGACTGCTCATTCCGCTCCCCCCGAATCCGGACGCCATGCTCAAGCAACGCGCGATGCTTCTGGCAACCAATGTGAAGAGCCAGGTCCGTGCCTGCACCGATCTTCCGAATGTCGCCGCCCAGCTCCAGGGCACGATCTATACGATGCTCGGCGAGGTCATGCCCAAGGATCTCAACCCCGATCTGCGCGACGCATTGGCCAAGACCGGACCCGGCGAGGTCGTCGAACCGTTCTTCTCCGCGGCAGGGCTTGAGATCATCATGCGCTGCGACCCCGCGCCGCCGAAACTGGTGGCTTTCGAATTGCCCACGCACGACCAGCTCCAGCAGCAACTCTTCGTGCAGCAGATGACCATCTTCGCGAAAAGCTATCTGCGCGATCTGAGGCGGGACGCCGTTGTCGAAACACGATGAGGGGGCGCGTTCAAAGCTTCCCATCGTCATAAGCCAGGGCGAGCCGTCAGGCATCGGCCCGGAGATTGCCGTCAAAGCCTGGGCCGCGCTCGCAGGCAGGATCGCCGGACGTTCTTTGCATTTGATTGGAAGCGCCGGGCTGTTTCGCGAAGCGGCCGCCCTTTGCGGTGTCGACACGCCCGGGCTAGCCGAGGCCATTATCGATACGGGCATCGACACGGGCCGCCCGAATCAAGCCGGGCGCCCTTCCGTCGCTGGCGCGGCTCAAGTGACGGCCGCGATCGAACGAGGCGTACATGCCTGCCTGACGGGGGAAGCGGGGGCGCTCGTCACCGCGCCCATTCATAAGGCCGTGCTGACGGAGGCCGGATTCGGCTTTCCCGGCCACACCGAATTTCTGGCCGCGCTGACGGGGTCCGAGCGAGCGGTGATGATGCTGGCATCGTCCGATATCGACCCGCCGCTCCGCGTGGTGCCTTTCACGATCCACATGCCACTGAGAGAAGTTTTTCAGAGGCTCGACACTGGGGCGATCGCCGCGACCGGCGTAGTGGTGCTTGACGCGCTGGCCAAGGATTTCGGCTGCGTCGGCCCGCGCCTGGCGATTGCGGGCCTTAATCCCCATGCCGGAGAAGACGGCACGATGGGGCGCGAAGATCTCGACATCATCGCGCCCGCGGTCGCGCAGTTGCGAGATGGCGGGCATGAAGTTTCAGGGCCGCTTTCCGCCGATACGATGTTCCACGACGAAGCGCGCGAGAGCTATGACGCGGCGCTTTGCATGTATCACGATCAGGCCCTGATCCCGATCAAGACATTGGCCTTCTGGACAGGCGTGAACGTGACGCTGGGCTTGCCGATCGTGCGCACCTCGCCCGATCACGGCACCGCGCTCGGCATTGCGGGCCGGGGAATCGCCAATGAGGCGAGCATGATCGCCGCCATCCGCATGGCCGCCGATATCGCGGAGAGGCGCGGATTGTGAAGATGACCACGCTTGGCGAGGATGGCCTGCCGCCCTTGCGCGAGGTCATCGCCGCGCATGGGCTCGTCGTGCGCAAGGGTCTCGGACAGAACTTCATCCTCGATCTCAATCTGACCCGGCGCATCGCGCGCGAAGCGGGCATTGCCGGCGCGAATGTGTATGAGGTCGGACCAGGTCCGGGCGGATTGACGCGCGCGCTTTTTGCCGAGGGCGCGGTGCGCGTGGTTGCTGTCGAGCGCGACCGGCGGGCGCTTCCTGCCCTCGCGGAGATCGGCGCGAAGAAGCCGGGCCAGCTCGACATCGTCGAAGCGGACGCGCTAGGCGTGAATGAAAACATGCTTCTCGCCGCGCACGGTCTCACCCTGCCTGTACCGGTGGTCGCCAATCTTCCCTTCAATCTGGGCACCGCGCTTTTGATCAAATGGCTGAGCGTCGATTGGCCGCCTTGGTGGGCCAGTCTGACGTTGATGTTTCAGAAAGAAGTCGCCATGCGGATCTGCGCGAAGGCGGGCGATGATGCCTATGGCCGGCTCTCAGTGCTGGCGCAGTGGCGTTCGCAAGCCCGCATCCTGTTCGATGTTTCGAGCCGGGCCTTCGTGCCGCCGCCGAGCGTCACCTCATCGGTGCTGCGCATCGATCCTTTGCCGGCGCCACGATATGAGGCGGAGCTCTCCGACTTGGAGGCCGTGACCGCCGCTTCATTCGGCCAGCGGCGCAAGATGCTGCGCGGCAGTTTGAAGACGCTGACCCGCGAACCCGAGGCGCTGCTCGAAGCCGCAGGCGTTCTCGGTACCGCACGCCCCGAAGAGCTCGAGCTTGCACAGTTCTGCGCGCTCGCGCGGACTTATCGCGCTTTCTCCAAACGCCGCGCCGACTGAGGTGGGCCGTGGGGCAGCTCTACGACACGATTGGAAAAGCGTACTCCGATTACCGCCGGCCCGATCCGAGGATTGCCGCGGCAATAAAGAACGCGCTCGGCGATGCGCAAAGCCTTGTCAACGTCGGCGCGGGAGCCGGCTCGTATGAACCGACGGATCGCAAGGTCATCGCGGTCGAACCTTCACCCGTCATGATCGCTCAGCGACTGCCAGGCGCCGCGCCGGTCGTGCGTGCATCGGCCATGACTCTGCCCTTTGACGATGATGCATTCGACGCGGCGCTTGCGATATTCACCGTGCATCATTGGCCGGATCAGCCCCGGGGATTGCGCGAAATGTCTCGTGTGGCCAGACGATGCATCATTCTTACGTGGGATAATCAACATGCCGGGACGTGGCTGACCAGGGATTACTTTCCCGAGATCGTAGAAAATGGCCAGGCCATCTGCCCGCCGATGGAAAGTTACGGCCAAGCGTTCGAGGAGATGCAGATCGTATCCGTTCCTGTCCCGCATGATTGCATTGACGGATTCCTACATGCCGATTGGCGCAGGCCCGAAGCCTATTTTGACCCGCGAGTTCGCGGTGCCATTTCGGCATTCGCCAAAATTCGCGCCGAAAAAGGCCTCGCAGCACTCCGTCGTGATCTCGACGATGGTACATGGCTGAGCCGCAATGGCCATGTGCTCAAATTGAGCGAACTCGATCTTGGTTATCGGCTGGTGATCGGAACCCGTTAGATCGAAGGCGGGCGCGGCTTGGGCCGGTTGTTCTTGTCCAGGATCATGAAGCGGGTATCGGCGTCGCATTGGTTGGCTGGACAGGTCATGCCCCAGGCATAGCTGTCATAGTCGAAGAAGAACAGGCGGATGTCCTTGCCCGACGCCGTGATCAGGTCGACACGGTACGCTTCCGGTTTGACTTCCTTGTCGTCGAAGCCCGCATGGAACGTGCCATAGACCGAATCGAACTCGTCACCCTTTACATGAGCGATGTCGATTCTGGTGAAGTAGGATTCGGCGCTCGAAGCCTCCTTGGCGTTCTCGATCTCCTGCGCGGGAATGAGGACGGTTCCAGACGCGTCCGGCATGATCCACACCCAGCCCTCGTGACTTGTCAGCATTTGGCCCAACGGCGTGCAGCTGATCTGGCCCCATTTGCTGAGTGGTGCAGGCAGTTTGATCACGGCATCGGTTGGAGCATTCCCACAATCATGGCCTTCGAGCGCGACAGCCGGCATGGTTGCCTTGAGCCCGGCGGTAATCGTCAGTGCACTGAGAGCCAGCGCCCATCTCAACTTGGCCATACAATATCCTTCCTCAATCTCCTGTCAGGCGCCGCACGAAGTCGACCAGCCCAATTTGCCTCTGCCGGTTTAAACGCTCGGCGGCCACAATGGCTTCAAGCTGTCTTTGCGCTTTTGGAATGTCATCGTTGACGATGACATAATCATATTCGGACCAGCGGCTGATTTCGTTATTGGCTTCCGACATGCGGCGGGCCACCACGTCAGGCGGGTCTTCGGCCCGTTCGCGCAAGCGCCGTTCCAGCTCGTCGCGCGTGGGCGGCAGGATAAATACCCGAACCAGGTCGTCTTTTGCCTTCTGCGCCAGCTGTTGGGCGCCTTGCCAGTCGATGTCGAAAAGCACATCCCGGCCCTTGCCCAGCATTTTTTCGACCGCGGCCGCAGGCGTGCCGTAGCGATTGCCGAACACTGTCGCATGTTCGAGGAAGGCGCCTTCATGCACCATCTCCTCGAAACGTTCCCGGCTGACGAAAAAATAATCCTTGCCATCGACCTCGTTGGCGCGCTTGGGCCGCGTGGTGACCGATACCGACATCGAGATCAGCGGATCGCTCTCCAGCAGCCGCCGCGCCAAGGTGGACTTGCCCGCGCCCGATGGCGAAGACACCACGAGCATCAAGCCGCGCCGGGCAATGACGTCACGCATTCTCAACCCTTCATTCGACGTTTTGCACCTGCTCGCGAAACTGGTCGATCACCGCCTTCAGCGCCAAACCCACATGGGTGAGCTGAATGTCGGAGGATTTGGAACACAGCGTATTCGCCTCACGGTTAAATTCTTGTGCAAGGAAATCGAGTTTGCGCCCCGCCGGGTCCTTGCCCGAGATCAGCGTGCGGGCCTCCTGACAATGGGCGGAGAGCCGGTCCAGCTCTTCGCGCAAATCGGCCTTTGCTGCGAGCATGGCGACCTCCTGCGCGATGCGCTCTTCAGGCAGGTTCCCGCCGGGGGCGAGCAGCTCCTTCAATTGCGCCATCATGCGTTCACGCAATATGAGGGGCTGCTGTGCAGCGAGCGAGCCCGCTTCGGCGGTGAGACGCTCGATATCGCCAATTTGCCTCAAAAGAATGGCCTGGAGCTTGGCGCCTTCGGCGCCGCGCGCTCCCACAAGAAGATCGAACGAATCGGCCAGCGACGCCAACAAAGCCGCGTCGCGCGCCATGCGCGCTTCATCGTTCAAGGCGGCATTCTCTTCCTGGACGACCACGCCCTTCAGAGCGAGAAGTCCATCGACCCGCGCCGGCGCCAATCCGGTTTCCTCGGCAACGCGTTTGGCGATGCGCACGGCGTCGGCGAGCGCGGCCGCATCGACGCGAAACCCGCGCGTGCCCTCGTCCGTCGCGACCGTCAGCACCACTTGCAGCGAGCCGCGTTTGAAACGTTCGGCCGCGAGAGTGCGGGCGCCCACTTCCAAACCCTCATAGCCCATGGCAGCGCGAAACCGGAAGTCGAGGCCGCGGCCGTTCACGCTCTTGGCCTCCCAGCGCCAACGCAAGCCGCCATGCGATCCGCGCGAATCGGCAAATCCCGTCATGCTGTTGATGGGCAAGATCATCCCTTTCGGAATCGAAACCGTGGTCCGACGATATAGGGATGAGTCAGATGGGGAAAGTTAGAGCACGTTTTTCTCAGGGCGTGGGGCGGAGCTCGACGGCCGAGGGCTGCTGTTCGATTTTGCGCCATTGGGCGACGTTTCTCTGATGTTCCGCGGCGGTCTTCGCGAACACATGGCCGCCGGTCCCATTGGCGACGAAATAGAGCTCCTGCGAATCGGAGGGATTGAGCACCGCTTGGATGGCATCGCGGCCCGGATTGCTGATCGGTGTCGGGGGCAATCCGGCGATCTGGTAGGTACTGTAGGGGTTGGGCGTCGCAAGCTCGCTCTGGCGCAGCGGGTGGCCGAGCGGCACGCCCTTGGTCAGGCCGTAAATGATGGTCGGGTCGGATTCCAGCTTCATGCCGTTCTGGAGGCGGTTGATGAAAACCGCGGCGATGCGGGGCCGCTCCGAAGGTATGGCCGTCTCCTTCTCGACGATCGATGCGAGCTTCAACGCATCCTCTTGCGAGGCGAAGGGAAGACCCTCCTTGCGCTTCGGCCAGACCTGAGCCAGCAGCGCTTCTTGTGCCTTGTGCATGCGCGCGAGAAGCTCAGCGCGCGTAGTGCCGCGCTCGAAGAGATAGGTCTCGGGCAAAAGGCTTCCCTCCGGCACCACGGGCACGTCACCGGTGAGAGTGGGGTCGGCCTTGACCAGCGCGACGGCCGCGTCGGAGGTCAGTCCTTCGGGAATGGTGAGGCGATGCTCAAGCGTCTTGTGCGTCACCAGCATGTCCACCACCTGCGCCTCGCTGGCATGGGGCGGAAAGGCATATTCTCCCGCTTTGAGCTGTGCCGTCCGGCCTCGGCGCATGACGCCCGCACGGAACAGCAACCCGTTTTCGATCACGCCTGCTTGCGCCAGCGTGGCGGCTATGCGGTTCAATCCGCTGCCCGGCGTGATGACGACCACAGTCTGGGCCGCCGCCGGGCCTTCTTGCACAAAATAATTGTTCTCCCACCATGCTCCGCCGGCAATTGCCGCAACGGCAAGGACGATCAGGACAATGAAGGAGGTGAAGAAAGCCCGCATGACTGTCCCTGCGCAGGAGAAGGAAGAGACTTACGCTGCCGCAGTCAGCACCAATGTCGCATTCGTACCGCCGAAACCGAAAGAATTCGATAATACGGTCGCGATCGGCATTTTCCTCGCCCGATTGGGCACCAGATCGATTTCCGTTTCCACGGAAGGATTGTCAAGATTGAGCGTGGGCGGCGCGATGCCATCGCGGATGGCGAGGGTGGAAAAGATCGCCTCGACCGCCCCGGCCGCGCCCAAAAGGTGACCGATCGAGGATTTCGTCGAGGACATGGCAAGCTTGCCCGCGGCATTGCCGAACAATCTCTCGACGGCACGAAGCTCGATCTCATCGCCCAAGGGGGTCGATGTGCCATGGGCGTTGATGTAATCGACATCGGCAGGCGACAGACCGGCGCGCTTCAAGGCCATCCGCATCGCGCGCATGCCGCCATTGCCGTCTTCGGCCGGCGCGGTCACATGATAGGCATCACCCGAGAGGCCATAGCCTTTCACCTCGGCGTAGATCTTCGCGCCGCGCGCCTTGGCATGCTCATATTCCTCCAGCATCACCACGCCCGCCCCTGCGCCCATCACGAAACCATCGCGATCCTTGTCGTAAGGGCGCGAGGCCTTCTGCGGCGTATCGTTGAAGCCGGTCGAAAGAGCGCGGCAGGCCACGAAGCCGGCGATTCCGATACGGCAGATTGCCGCCTCGGCGCCTCCAGCCAACATCACATCGGCATCGTCAAACGCGATGAAACGCGCCGCGTCGCCGATCGCGTGCGCCCCCGTGGAGCACGCCGTCACCACCGAATGATTCGGACCCTTGAAACCGAAGCGGATCGAGACATAGCCCGAGGCGAGATTGATAAGCCGTCCGGGAATGAAGAAGGGCGAAAGCTTTCGTGGGCCTTTTTCATGCACCAGGATCGAGGCCTGTTCGATCCCGTCCAGCCCGCCGATGCCCGAACCGATGAGCACACCGGCGCGTTCCCGTTCCTCTTCGGTTTTCGGCTCGTAGCCGGAATCGGTGACGGCCTGTTGCGCCGCGCTGATGCCGTAAAGGATGAAATCGTCGATGCGCCGCTGTTCCTTGGCATCGACCCATTGGTTCGGATCGTAGCTGCCGTCCGACCCATCGCCTCGCGGCACATCGCAGGCGATCCGGCATGCAAGATCATCGACCTTGAATTTGGTGAGCGGCCCCGCGCCCGACTGTCCCGCCAGCAGGCGCGCCCATGTCGCCTCAACCCCGCAGGCAAGCGGGGTGACCAAGCCCAATCCTGTGATGACGACACGGCGCATTGCACTCATGCGCGTGAGAGCGCGGGCAGGAGCGGCAACTTCACGCGACTTTCAACTCTGAGCTTTCTCGATGAA
>DASQIQ010000101.1:0-10147 GCA_035631495.1 Micropepsaceae bacterium | reverse complement strand
GCCCGTCAGCTTGATCCGAGGGGTAGGAGCGCCCCAATGAATCTCATCGAGATGGGGATATTCTCCCATCACGCGGCCGAGATTGTCCCACATGGCCACGAGGATCGCGCGAATCTCCGCCTCGCTCTTTTCCGGAAACGCCTGGCGGAGATTTGCGGTGGCGCGTCGGGACAAAGGCGTCGGCGCGACAAGATGGCGCCCAATCCAGGCGCCGATGGCAGAGGCGCGGTCGATGGGGAAGAGGCGAAAGAAACCCATCACCAAGAAGAATCCGGCCGCTTCGAAATAATGCCGCATGCGCCGTCCGAACGGCACGGCCGGCGTTTCTTGCGAGGGGTTCTTGGCCGGAAGGGTTTCGGTCATAGCACGCCGACATCCCGCGCTTGGGGAAGCCTGTCAAGCAGCGAGGTGAGCGCGTCGGGTTCGGCGAATACGGCGTGCACCGGCACCGGTACGATGGACTGTCTTGCGGCGGGGTCGAGGCGAACGAAATCCTTCTCGGTCGTAACGAGCAGCGCGTTCGCCCTCTGCGCCGCCGCCTTAAGCACCGACAGCTCGGTTGCACTGAATCTGTGGTGGTCCGGAAAGGATTGCGCCGCGACAATTTCTGCGCCGATCATGCGAAGCGTCTGAAAGAATTTCTGCGGGCGTCCAATGCCGGCGAAGGCGAATACGGTGCGGCCGCGGAGTGCATCCGGGACCGTCGGTACAAGGCGCGCCGAAAGGATCGGCCCGGCAAAGGACGGAAGGGGAGGAGTTCCTTGCCCCATCAGCACGATACCGTCCGCGCGGGCGAGGCCTTGAGCGACATCTTCACGTAGCGGACCCGCGGGAATGAGCCTCCCATTCTGGAAACCGCTCTCTGCATCGACAACAACCAGCGACAGGTCCTTGGCGATTCCGAAGTTCTGAAAACCGTCATCCATGACGATGATCTCAGCCCCCAGCGTATCGGCGAGACGCGCGCCCTCTGCGCGGTTGCGAGCCACGATCACGGTGCCGTGCGCCGCCAACAGCAAAGGCTCATCGCCGACGTCGGATGCCGAATGCTGCGCCGGGTTCACGCAGGTAGGGCCGCGAAGCCGTCCGCCATAGCCGCGGCTGAGAAAGATGATCTGTTTTCCGCGTGCCGCCAGAGCGTGCCCAATGGCGATGGCAATCGGCGTCTTGCCGGATCCGCCCGCGGTCAGATTGCCGATACAGACGACACGTGCTTTGGAGCGGAACGGCCGTGCCCACTGCAGACGAGCCCGAACGGAAAGGCCATATAAGGCGCCAAACGGGGTAAGCAATGCGGCCATGGCTCTTGCCGCCGCACTTTGGCTCGTCCAAAACTCAGGTGCGCGCATAGGTGATAAGCGTTTCCGCCATCATAATTGTGGCAGAAAGCGCGCCCTTCAAACAATCGGATGCCGATTTGGCACGGGCGCCGAGCTGCCCGGCGCGTCCGGGATCGGCCATCAGCTTCTGGACCAGCCTCGATAATTCTTCGCTGCTCTGCACGCGGCCCTCGCCCTGGGCGGCGAGCAGGGAAACGAATATGTCCTCGAAATTGTGGGTGTGTGGACCTGTCACAACGGCCGATCCAAGCCGGGCCGCTTCCAGGGGATTCTGTCCGCCATGCGGCACGAGGCTTCCACCCAGGAAGGCGAAGGGTGCGGCACGATAGAACAAGCCCAATTCGCCCATCGTGTCGGCGACATAAAGCTGGGTGTCATTCGAAGGCAACTCACCCGCCGCGCGCCGAGAAACGCCAAAGCCGTGCGCCTTGGCGAGCGCTTCGATCTCGGGACCGCGCGCAGGGTGACGCGGGACGATGATGGTCAACGCATCCGACCCGTTCTTGCGCAAGGCCTCGGCCACGCTCAGGACGATCTCCTCTTCGCCCGGATGCGTGCTTGCGGCGAGGAAATTGGGCCGCACGCCTATAGCGGCACGAAAAATTGTCAGCGCGGCCTCGTCGACCGGCAAAACCGCGGCATCGGCCTTGAGGCTTCCCGTGATTTGCACGGACAATGCACCCAGCGTCATCAGGCGCTTTGCGACGCATTCATCTTGCGCAAGGCATGAGTCGAAGGACGAGAGAATCCGGCGCGCCAAACCGCGCGCACGATTCCAGCCGCGGAACGAACGCTCCGAGAGGCGCGCATTGACCAGCGCCATCGGCACGCCGCGCGCATGCGTTTCCACAATCAGGTTCGGCCACAGCTCGGATTCGATGAACAGAGCCAGGTCAGGCTGCCAATGTGCGAGGAAGCGCCGCACCGAGCTTCGTGAATCGATCGGCACATATTGATGGAACGCACGCGCGGGCAGGCGCTCTTCCATCATTTTCGCGGATGTCACCGTGCCCGTGGTGACGAGGACATGACGGCCGGGCTTTTCCAGCAGCGCCGATACCAAAGGCAGCGCCGCCAAGGATTCCCCCACGCTCGCACCGTGAATCCATATCAGCGTACCCGCCGGCCGCGCGCGCGAGGCGAAGCCGTATCGTTCCGTCAGGCGAGCGGCATCTTCCTTGCCGCGTCTGGCGCGAAGCCTAAGGAGCGCCGGCACCGCGGGGCTGAGCGCGCTCATGGCGCCCCGATAAAGAGCTAAGGCCACACCGCCTCCCGCGCGCGCGGCCTCATCCGAGATGCGCTGCCGGCGCAGTCTCGTCCTCCTGGATTTCATGCTGGTAGAGCCGCGCATAGAGGCCGCCGCGCGCCATCAGCGCGCCATGCGTGCCCGACTCCACGACGCGGCCGGAATCGAGGACATAGAGCTGGTCTGCATCCACAACAGTGCTGAGGCGGTGTGCAATCACAATCGTCGTGCGCCCCTTCATCAGCCGGCGCAGTGCCTCCTGCACCAGCCGCTCGTTCTCGGTGTCCAGTGCCGAGGTCGCTTCGTCAAGCATCAGAATCGGCGCATCGCGCAGCATGGCGCGGGCGATCGCAATGCGCTGCTTCTGTCCGCCGGACAGCCTGAGGCCCCCCTCACCGACGCGCGTGTCATAGCCATTCGGCAATTGGGTGATGAAATCATGCGCGGCGGCGGATTTGGCCGCCTCTTTGATCTCGTTGGCGGTCGCGTGTTTTCGCCCATAGCCGATATTCGCCGTCACCGTGTCGTCGAACAAGAATGGGTCCTGGGTCACCAAAGCGATATTGGCGCGCAGCGATTCCATGGTCACGCTGCGGATATCCTGGTTGTCGACCGTGATGCGCCCGCCTTCGGCCTCATAGAAGCGCAGAAGCAGGCTGAAGATCGTGCTCTTGCCCGAGCCCGATGGTCCGACCAAGGCGATCTTCTGTCCGGGCGCCACATCCAAGCTCACTGAGGCGAGCGCCGCCTGGCCGGGATGATAGGAGAAGCTCACCTCTTCAAAGCGCACATGGCCGCCGAAGGGCAGCGGCGCGATCCTGAGCGGCTTGGCGCCCGGAGCATCGACAATCGCGGGCTCCGCGTCGATCAGCGCGAACACGCGTTTGAGCGCGCCCAGGCCTTCAGTGGTGATGGTCCAGAGCTGCGAGAGGTTGCGCACCGGCTGCTGCGCCAGCAGCATCGCCCCAATGAAGGAGGCAAACTGGTTGATTTCGAGCCGCCCAGCGATGCCCTCGTAGCCCGCATACAGAATGACTGCTGCTACCGCGAGGCCGCCGAAGAAATCCGCTGCCGGTGCCGAGAGCGCGCGCGCGGTGAGCGAACGGAGAAAATAGCCGAGCCTCCGCTCAATGCGTTCTTCGGCGCGCGCCGCCATCGGTGTCTCAAGGCCATAGGCCTTTACGATCCGGCGGCCATCCAAGATTTCGGAAAGCGCGGTGGCGAGCTCGCCGGTTTCCACCATGCCTCTGGTCGATGCCTTCTGTACCGTGCGCCCGAGGTTGCGCGTCACCAAGCCAATCACGGGGAGCACCAAGACCGACACGAGCGACAGCCGCCAATCCTGATAGATCATCACCGAGGCGAGGAAGATCAGGGACAGAAACTCCTTGGCCAATCCCGCGATGCCTTTGGTGACGGCGTCGCGCAGCAGCGTCGCATCGTAGAGAAAATTGGAAATGAACTGCCCGGAATGAACGAGATTCAGCCGCTGCAGGTCGAATCCTATCAGGCTGCGCACCATGTCGCGCTGACTGTCCGCGACGATGCGCTGCCCCAATAGATTGGTGAGCACCGTCTCGCCGAAATTGAGTGCGGCCCGCAGGGTAACCGCGGCCACGATCGCCAGCGGGATCAGCAGCACCATGTCGGCGCGCTTTTCGAGAAAGACGTATCGAATGGCGGGATCGAGTAGCCACGCGAGAAGAGCCGTCATGGCGGACCAGCCTGCCATGCAGAATACGGCGCCGGTCAGAATCAGCTTCTGCCGCCCGAGATAATCGCGCAGAAGCCGTCCGATCAGCGCCAGATCGCCGTCACCGGAGGCTCGCGGACCCGAGGGATTCGTCTTCATATCAGGCTCTTACCACGCCCTGACGGAGGCGAGCGAGAGTCTCCCGAGGCCAATGCCGCCTTATGGGTGCATTCCCGTCATTCCGGGGGTCAGCCGGAACGGCGGGAAATCGCCATTATCAGGCATTGAGATTGTTCTCATCATTTAGGGGTGGAGAGAGTCACTTTCTCACCACGATCGCTGCGTCTTCCGGTTCCGGCCTGTCCTTTGCGGTACCGCTCAGCCAGGTTTGCAGACGATCCAGGTACAAGTACACCACCGGGGTCGTGTAGAGCGTCAACAATTGACTTAATGCCAAGCCACCGACCATCGCGTAGCCCAAGGGTTGGCGCAACTCTGAGCCTGTCCCACCCAGCATCGCGAGGGGAAGGCCGGCAAGCAGTGCCGCCAATGTCGTCATGAGAATAGGCCGAAAGCGCAGCAGACACGCCTTGCGGATGGCATGAGCAGGTGACAAGGCCTCTTCACGTTCCGCTGCAATGGCAAAGTCCACCAGCATGATTCCGTTCTTTTTGACGATGCCGATCAGCAAAACGATGCCGATGATCCCGATCATCGACAGGTCCATATGACCGATGCGGAGCGCCAGAATTGCCCCAAGTCCAGCGGAGGGCAGAGTGGACAATATCGTCAGCGGATGGATGAAACTCTCATACAGCACCCCAAGGATGATGTAGACGACAACAAGGGCCGCCGCGACCAGCACGAATTCATCGGACAACGCGGTTTGGAAGGCTTGGGCATTGCCGGTGAATGCACCGGCCACGTTGCCAGGCATGCCGATCTCCCGAGCCGCTTGCGTGATCGCCTGAACAGCCTGCCCGAGTGCTACCCCGCTTTGAAGATTGAAGGACAAAGTGACCGCGGGAAATTGATTCTGGTGCGTGACGGAAAGTGCGCCGACCGGATTTGAATCGGCCGTCACGAGCGAAGAAAGCGGTACAGGTGCGCCCGTCAGCGGTGATTTCACGTAGAGCCGGTCCAGGGATGCAAACGAGCCCAGGAGTTGCGGCGTGATCTCCAGGACGATCCAGTAGGTGTTCAGTTGTGTGAAATATTGCGTGACCTGACGTTGCCCATAGGCGTCATTCAGAGTGTCGTCGATCGCCTGCGGGGAAATTCCGAATCGGGATGCAGAATCGCGATTGATGGCCAGCTTCAATTGGGGAGCATTGGCCAGAAGGTCGCTGGCGGCATCGGTAATTTCCGGCAGCGTCCGCATCTTTTCGAGTAGCCGGCTCGACCATTCCGTCAATTCGTCAAGATTCGTATCTTGCAGCGTATATTGAAAATTGCCACGCGCGGCCCGGCCGCCGACGGTAATATCCTGGGTGGACGTGAGCGCAAGACTGGCTCCCTTGACCCGCGCAATCTGAGGCCGCAGCCTGTCTATGATCTGAGCGGCGGTACGTCTGCGCTGATCGCGCGGCTTCAATGCGATAAAGAATCGCGCAGTGTTCGCCGTTTGGGCATTGCCATTGCCTCCAATGCTGCCGGTCTGGGACGCAAACCCTGCAATATCGGGGTCTTTCAGAAGAACGTCACCGAGCTCGCGTTGGAGACGCATCATCTCCTGAGGGGAAACGTCTTGGGCAGCTTCCGCCAAGCCCTGAAGCATGCCCGTATCCTGGATCGGGAAGAAGCCTTTGGGGATTTGGACGGCCATGACAGCCGACAACCCAATCGTGAACAAGAACACACCAAGCGTGATTGCGCGATGGCGCAGCGCGATATCGAGCGTGCGCTCGTAAAAGGCGTGCAGAGTCCCAAACCAGGTTTCGCGAGGGCGAGACGACGCGCGTTCGCTCGATGGCAATCGCACGTAGCGGGCGCATAGCATCGGAGCCAGCGTCAGGGCGACCACGACAGACACCCCAATCGCGGCTGTCGCCGTGATGGCGAATTCTCGAAAAAGCCGCCCCACGATTCCGCCCATAAACAATATTGGTATGAAGACCGCGACCAGAGAAACGCTGATGGATATGACCGTGAAGGCGATTTCGCGCGAGCCCTTAAGGGCCGCCTCAACCGGCGATGCACCACGCTCTATGTGACGATAAATGTTTTCGACGACCACGATGGCGTCATCGACCACGAAGCCGATCGCAATGGTGAGCGCCATAAGCGAGAGGTTGTCGAGACTGAAGTTGAGCGCGTACATGGCCGCGAATGCGCCAAGCAACGCGAGCAGGATGGTGATGCCTGAAATCGCTGTCGCCCAAAGATTGCGCAGGAAAAGAAGCAGGACCGTGATGACCAGTCCGACGGTCAGGGCAAGCGTGAACCCGACATCGGCAACGGAGGCCCGGATGGTGTTTGTGCGGTCGAGAATGGTTGTGACCGATATTGCGGGCGGAATGCTTGCGGTAAGACGCGGCAGCACCGCCTTGATACGCTCCACGGTATCGATGATGTTCGCGCCCGGCTGTTTATAGACATTGAGCAAAATGGCTGGCGCATTGTTGTGGAAAGCGGCCGCGTAACGGTCTGTCGCGGCGGAAATCGCCTGGCCCACGTCGCGTATGCGGATCGGACCCCCATTGCGGTAGGCAATGATGAGATCCTGATATTGGGCTGCGTCCGTGATTTGATCGTTGGCGATGATCGTGAAGCTGCTCTTCGAGCCTGTCAGCGTGCCCTTCGCCGCGTTGCTGGTTGCGGCCATAACCGCGCTTCGAACCTCCTCGAGGGTTAGCCCGCTTACGGCCAGCTTTGCGGGGTCCACTTGGATGCGAATGGCGGGCCGCTGCTCGCCGCCTAGCGACACTTGAGCCACCCCCGGGACTTGGGCGATCTGTTGGGCTAGGAAATTGTCGGCATATTCGTCGACGACCGTGATCGGCAGGGTGTCGGAAACCACCGACAACATCAAGATCGGCGCGTCGGCAGGATTGAGCTTCTTATAGGTCGGCGGGGATGTCATCGATTGCGGCAAGGTCTTGCCCGCGGCATTGATCGCTGCCTGAACGTCTTGTGCCGCGGCGTCTATGTTGCGGTTGAGATCGAACTGGACCGTGACGGAGGTCGCACCGAGCGCACTGAAAGATGTCATATCCGTCACGCCAGCGATCTGCGCGAACTGACGTTCAAGCGGCGCCGCAACGGACGACGACATGGTTTCGGCGCTCGCGCCCGCAAGGCTGGCCGTAACAAGAATGGTCGGAAAATCGATTTGCGGCAGGGGCGCAACGGGAAGGCGCGGAAGCGCGGTCGCTCCGAGAAACCCGAGGCCTGCCATCAGCAACAGAGTCGCGATAGGCCGGCGGATGAATGGTCCGGAGAGGTTCACCTTACGCCTGTGGATCCAGGCGCCGAAGGCGGCACGGTGATTATCGGCGCGCCGGGTTGCAGCTTGTATTGCCCGTCGGCGACGACGGTTTCGCCTTCGGCCAGGCCAACGGTCACAATCGTAAGGCTGTCCGTTGCAGGGCCGATTTGAATTGGTTTGGTCAGCGCGGTCCGATTGGCGGAAACCACCCAGGCGAACAGGCCTTGCGGCCCGCGCTGCACGGCTGAGGTGGGGATGGCCAGAGCGGACCGGCGCGTTTCAATCAACACGCGCGCATTGACGAATGCGCCGGGCCAGAGCCGGTCGTCAGCATTGGCGAACATCGCTTTGAGACGGATAGTCGCCGTTGCGGCGTCAATAGAATTGTCGATGAGCAGAAGCGTCCCCCGGCTCAAGACGTGCAAGTTGTCCTGGTCCAAGGCGATCACTTCAACAGGCCCGCGTGCCATTGCACTTCGTACGTCATCAAGCTCGGTGGAGGGCAATGTGAACAGAACTGCCGATGGCCGGGTTACCACCAAGCTTGCGAGCGAGCCCGCGTCGGACGCTCGCACGAGGTTGCCGCTATCGATGAGACGAATTCCGACCCGTCCATCGTTCGGAGCTCGGATGCTGGTGTAGTCGAGTTGGGTCTGGGCGGTTTCAATCGCCGCATCGTCGGCCGCGATGGACGCCTTCAACTGATCGAACTTGGCTTGCTGCTGCTCGATATCCTGCCGTGAAACGATATTCCGCAAGCCCAATGCCGTGAACCGATTCAGGTCCTTGTCAGCCGCAACGAGGAGCGCAGAATCTTGCGCTTTCTTTGCTTTTGCTTGATCCAGAGCGGCCACAAACAGACGGGGCTCGATGCGTGCAAGGACATCGCCCTTTTTGACTTGCTGGCCCTCGGTGAAAAGCACGGCTTCCAATACGCCCTCGACCTGGGGATGGATCGCAACCGTTTGCGAGGCCTGAACGGTGCCGAGGCCAGTCAGGTAAATAGGGACGTCTTTCCGCATGACTTGGGCGACGCTGACAGGAACGGGAAGAGCGCCCGGTCGCGCCTGGCCGGCATTGGCTTGTTGCGAGTTCCAAAGAATCGTGCCGCCAACGCTCAGAATAAGAAATCCGCCGAATAGGAAGGACCAAGGCTTAGACAAACTATATCTCCTAAGTTTAGGTTATCTTGCGGTGGCTTCGACATCGACAATTTTGAGGCTAGAATAGGCTGAGTTTTGGACAGTTTGGTTTCTTGAACCAGCTATTTGATCTAGTGGTATGGCCTAGAAAAACTTTGGGTAGCTTGGGTGGAAAGACGTCCGGCGTTCTTGAACGGACTGCGTGCCTTCGAAGCCTCGGCGCGGCTAGGCAGCTTCACGCTTGCCGCCAAGGAACTTCATGTCACGCAGGCAGCGGTGAGCCAGCAGGTGCGGCTTCTGGAAAAACGCCTTGGGTTCGCTCTATTCCAGCGGCACGCCAATGAACTGGAACTCACGGATCAAGGGCGGGCATTTCAGCCCGGTCTCACCGACGCCTTCAACAGTATTGAGCGCCTGACCGATCAGGTGGCCGCGATGCGGTCGGGTCCGGTGCTTGTTGCCGGGATCGCACCGGCCTTTGCCTTGAACTGGTTGATCCCGCGTCTTCCGGGATTCAGCCGCAAACATCCCGACGTGGAATTTCGAATGGCAACCGGAGGCGCAAGACTTCCATTGCGTGACGACTGGACCTGTTCCGTGCGGCGGGGCGTTGGCGATTGGCCCGGCTATATCGCCGAAGAGTTGTTCGCTGCGACACTCGTTCCCGTATGCACACCGGCCATCGCAAAGCGCTTGCGCCATCCGCGCGACCTTTGCCGCGCGACGTTGATCGTTGTCGCGCATTTGCGTGAGCAATGGACATGGTGGTTCGAAGCAGCCGGTCTATCCCCGCCGATTCAATCCGCTGGTGAGGTGGTATTTGAAAGTTCTCCCATGGCGATCAAGGCGGTGCTCGATGGAGTGGGCGTTGCGGTGGCGCAGCTTCCCTACATCAGCGATGCCCTGGTGAGCGGGCGATTGGTTTCCCCATTTCCAATCGTGCCAAAAAAATACGAGAGCTGGTACTTGGCATACCGTCCGGTGCGTCAGCACGATCCGGCCTTGCTCATTTTCCGGGATTGGCTGCACGGCGAAGCTGCTCTGCAGCGCCAAGAATACGAACGTTTGATCTCACCTGGAGCTTTGCCCGAATGACTGAAAAGGGTCAAAAAGTTTCCCTTCGGATGGCGGGCGGAAATGTCCGATCTTGCTGAAAGCGGACATTCAACACAGCGTCGCGCAATCGCCGGGTTTCGCCAAAACCGGTCATTCTGAGCATGTTCAATGATACTCGAAATCGTCGCCAGTGGTCGCATGGCAGAACTCCGGCCAGCCCTTGGCGCGCCAGTAATCGACCAA
>DASQIQ010000100.1:0-4396 GCA_035631495.1 Micropepsaceae bacterium | reverse complement strand
GAACTGGTAGTTCTTCGGATCGAAGCGGATCAAGAAACCCGCGCGCTCCGCTGCCCAGCCCACGCCCGACGGATCGGAAGCGATGTCATGCGGCTCGGAATAGCGCCGCGGGAGATCCAGCGTGACGACGCGATACTTCATGCTCTTGCCGGGGCCCGTCGCGAGCGTCGTCGGCAACCGGCTATTGATGTCGTCGCCGCCCGGAAGCGGTTTGAAATTGGTCGAGGCATATTTCACGATCGCGGCCGCGTCAGCATCGGTGATGTCCGGAAGCGACTGGGCGGCCATGTTCACGCGCATGCGCTTCACGGTGAACGTCCAGTCTTCGACGCTCGAGCGCTTGCTTAGGATGCGTTGCACGTCATGGCAGACGGTGCACTTCTCGCTCATCAGCGCTTTGCCGTCGCCGGCGGGCAGATCCTTGGCGTCTGTCGAGATCTTGGCGACTTGCACTTCGGGCACGCGCCCCGGCCATGCCGGCGTCAGCTGCGGTCCGCGAGCGTTGGTGAGCGCGACGTCGATTTTTGCAGCCTTTCCGGGCGTCACATCGACCGGCGCGGAAATGGCGCTCTGATTCATGCCGCCGATTGCCTGCGCGGTATATTTGCCGGCCGGCAGATCTTTGGCCGTGTACATGCCCTTGTCCTGGCTGACCACCATGAAGCTCAGCCGCGCCTCGGCATTCCTCAGCCGCACAAACGCGCCGGTAACAGGTTGGCCGCCCGCATTCTTCACAACGCCTTCCACCGAGCCCGCATTGTCAAGCGCCATGACGGGTGATGCGCAGAGCATCACTGCGCCCGCTGCGATCCCCATAGCGAGATTGCGACTGATGTCCCTTAATGCCATTGGTTTCCTCCTGTTGCTCATCTCAGCGATTTCTCGCGGTTGAGATGATCGTTTCAAAGCAATCGCCAACTACCATTCCATGACGTGACGTGAGGAACATTGCAGCAGCGCACGGAAGACACATGCACCGTCGCGTTGGTCTAACAAATTAGTAACACATCTCCGCGCCGAATTGGATGAATTCCTTCGACGAGACGTTAAGTGAATCCCACCCTGTGACGGCTTCTTAAGCAGATAGGTTCACGCCGCTTCGCCTTTGAGCAGGCGGGGGAGGACGCCGAGATCCCCCCCGGCGTGGCGCATAAAAAACTTCCGCAATGGCGCGACGCGATCTACCGCCCCCATGCCCAGCTCACGGGCCAGCTTCAGAGGCGGGAAATCATTGGAAAATAGCCGGTTGAGCGAGTCCGTTGCGACCGCGAGCACGAAGCTGTCGAAGCGGCGCCAGCGTTCATAGCGTTCCAGAACGTCCAACGTCCCATAATCGAGACCGAGCCGGGCGGCGTCGAGCAAAGTCTCGGTCAGCGCCGCCACATCCTTGAGGCCGAGATTGAGGCCTTGTCCGGCCAGCGGATGGATGGTGTGCGCCGCATCGCCGATGAGCGCGAAGCGATCCTTCACATAGGACCGCGCAAGATGCAGTCTGAGGGGATAAGACCAGCGCGGCCCCACTGGTTTGACCTCGCCCAGATGCGTGCCGAACCTGCGTTCGAGCTCGGCGGTAAACGGCCTCTCGGGCAACGCCAGAAGATTTCGAGCTTCTGAGGCCTTCTCGGTCCAAACCAGCGAAGCACGATTGCCCGTCATGGGCAGGATGGCGAACGGCCCGGTGGGAAGGAATTGTTCATAGGCGACGCCCTGATGGGGGCGCTCATGAGCAACAGTCGTCACGATTCCGGTCTGTCCATAATCCCAGCCGATGATGCCGATGCCCTGCGCCTCGCGCAGTTGGGATTCGCGACCCTCGGCGGCGATTGCCAACGGGGCCGCGATCTCGCGGCCGTCGGACAATGCGATTCGCGCGAGACCGTCCATGACGGCGAGGCTCGACGCCGAAGTCCCGGGGAAAAAGCGGATCCGTTTTTCCGCGGCCATTTCCGCCAGCAGGGCTTGGCGGATGTGGCGATTCTCCACGATATGGCCGAGCGGTTCGCCGATTTCGCGATGATCGAAATGGAGCGAAAATGGTGAGGGTCCTCTGCCCACCGTGCTTTCGTTCACCAGGATGTCGTTGATCGGCTGGCCCTCGCGCTCCAGCCGTTGCCACAAACCCAACACGCGCAACATGCGAACCGATGCGAAAGCGAGCGCGGAGACGCGGCCATCAAAGCGCTCGTCCCCCATCTGCTCGGCAATCATCGGGTCGGCAACCGCAACCTCGAGCCCACCGCGGGCAAGCGCGATGGCGAGTGTCAGGCCGACCATTCCGCCGCCTGCAATCACGACCTGGCTTTGTATGGCTTCCATGGCTCCCGCCTCTCCCATGCAGCGCCTGAACCGTCAACGTCGATGATCCGCCCGGATTTTATGCAATCTGGGGATTCTGCACAAAAATTGGGCACCCAGAGGGACCATTACGCTTATGTAACGCCATCCTCTAACGGAATCAGTGGCTTACCGCATTGCAGAAACCGGCATGATTCTTGATTTGGGCAAACCCTGGCTGCCCAGCAGCACAGCCGAACTCAGGCCAAAGAGGGGATCAGAATGAAACTCATCACGGCTATCATCAAGCCGTTCAAGCTCGACGAAGTGCGCGAGGCGCTGTCGGCGCTTGGCGTTCAAGGCATGACCGTCAGCGAAGTCAAAGGCTACGGGCGCCAAAAGGGACATACGGAAATCTATCGCGGTGCGGAATACGCCGTGAACTTCCTTCCCAAGATCAAGATCGAAGTCGCCGTGCGCACCGAGATGGTGGACGCGGTCGTCGAAGCGATCACCGCCAATGCCCGAACCGGACAGATCGGCGACGGCAAGATCTTCGTCACCACCGTGGACCAGGTCGTCCGTATACGGACCGGCGAAACCGACAACGACGCACTCTGAACACAAAACAATGGATTGAGGGGAAGACATTATGACCATGATGACGATGAAATGGCTGAGCCGCAGCTTTGTCGCAGCCGCCGCCGCGTTCCTGATTATGGGCGGCAATGCTCACGCACAGGCCGGTGCCGCTCCGGATTCGCCGACGGTGATTGCACAGGCGGCTCCCGATGCAGCGCCCGCTCCCGCCGCACCCGCGGCGGAACCCGCTCCTGCCGCCGGGGCGGCTCCCGCGGCTGGCGCGCCGGCGGCCGCTGCTCCGCCACCCAAAATTGATTCCGGCGACACAGCCTGGATGATCACATCGAGCGCCCTGGTGCTGATGATGACCATCCCGGGCCTCGCTCTCTTCTACGGCGGCATGGTGCGCAAGAAGAACGTGCTCGCCACACTGGCGCAAAGCTTCGGGGCCACCTGCATCATCACCGTTCTGTGGATGATCATCGGCTACTCGATCGCCTTCACAACCAATCCCGACGCCGGAGTGAATGCCTTCATCGGCAGCGTCAATTATTTGCTGCTCGGACCCATGGGGTTGAATACGACCAGCATGCTGGCGCCGACCATTCCTGAGTCGGTTTACATGTTCTTCCAGATGACCTTTGCCATCATCACGCCGGCGCTCATTGCCGGCGCGCTCGCGGACCGCATGAAATTCTCGGCCTTCATGTGGTTCATGTCGCTATGGCTGCTCTTCGTCTATTGCCCCATCGCGCATTGGGTCTGGGGCGGCGGCTGGCTCGGCACGCTGGGTGCGCTTGACTATGCCGGCGGCACCGTGGTGCATCTGAACGCAGGAACGGCCGGGCTCATCACCTGTCTCGTGCTCGGCAAGCGGGTCGGCTACGGCACCGAGAACATGGCGCCGCACAATCTTGTGCTCAGCGTCATCGGCGCCTCGCTGCTGTGGGTCGGCTGGTTCGGCTTCAACGCAGGCTCGGCGGTGACGGCCAACGTCAATGCCGGCATGGCGGCAGCGGCGACCCAAATCGCCACGGCCGCGGCCTCGCTCGGATGGATGTTCGCCGAATGGATGATCGCGAAGAAACCCTCCGTGCTGGGCATGATTTCCGGCGCGGTCGCGGGCCTTGTCGCGATCACGCCGGCCTCGGGCTTTGTCGATCCGAGGGGCGCGCTCATCATCGGCATCGCAGCAGGCGTCGTGTGCTATTTCTCCTCCGTGCACATGAAGAAGCTGTTCGGCTATGACGACGCGCTCGATGCGTTCGGCGTCCATGGCGTGGGCGGCGCGCTGGGCGCAATGATGACCGGCGCGTTCGCTTCCAATGCCATCAACATGTCGAGCAAGGGCTGGCTGATCGACGGCAACGCCGGCCAGATGTTGATCCAGCTGTATGACGTCCTCGGCGTCTTCGTGTATTGCGCCATCGGCACCTGGGTCATCCTCAAAGTGATCGACATGATGGTTGGTTTGCGCGTCAAGCGCGATGTCGAAGTCGAAGGACTGGATATCAATCTGCACGGCGAAACCGTGCACGCA
>DASQIQ010000099.1:0-3510 GCA_035631495.1 Micropepsaceae bacterium | reverse complement strand
AGTCCAGATCATGCCGATCTGCAGCGGGTTGAAGCCGTTCGCCTTGGCGAAGGTCATCAGCGGCGGGATCGAGGTCGCGAGCATCGGGATCTCGCTCGCCAGGAACAGGTGATAAACGAACGCCGTCCAGTAGAGCACGATCGTCGAGACGAAGACGTTCGTCATCAGCGGCGACATCCAGGCGAACATCAGGTCGGTGAGGACGGCAAGTCCCTTGGTGTGCGCCAGCACGTCGCCCATGCTGACTGCGGCGGCGACGAAGAAAATCGGCAGATAATTGAGCCGGCGCAGGTCCTCGGTCTCGAGCACGCCGACCCCGGGCAGCAGCGCGAACAACCCCACCCCCATGGCGATCATCGAGGAGGGGATGTGGTGGAGGAAGTCGGTCACCCAGAGAAGCGTCGCGATGGCGATCAGCGCCAAGGCGCGCTGCTCGGCGCCCTTCCAAGGGCCGAGCTTCTCGGTTTCCGCGCGCAGGTATTCGTAGCCCCCCTCGAGCACCGGCTTTTCCGGCGGATAGAGCCAGAGTGTGAGCCGCCACGCGGCGAGGATGGTGATGATGTGGCACGGCACGTAGGCCACGAACCAAAGGCTCCATTGCACGTCGACGCCGCCGAATTTTTCGATCGCCCCGCGCGCGGTGATCGCGCCGGCGCCGGCGATGATCATCTTGTCGAACAAGCCGGCCGTGTAGGTGATGATGAGAAAAACGCCGCGGCCGATGTTGCTGCCCGGACCGAGACGGAACGCCTCGACCAGTCCGAGCGAGATCGAAGCCATGATCACGACGCGGGCAATTCCGGACGGCACGATCAGGGTGAGCAGGAAATCGGTGATGATGAGCCCGAGCAGCAGGCGCGAATAGCTGACGCCGACGCGCATCATCACGAGGTAGGCGATCCGTCGCGCCAGCCCGGAGCGGGTCGCGATCGCACCCAATAGCAGCGCGCCGAACAGGAACCAGGCGGTGTCGCTGGCAAAGCCGCTGAACGCGCCGCGAAAGTCGGGCACGATCTTGAGCGCCCAGAATAGGAAACAGCCGATGAAGCCGACGAGCGCCGGGTCCGCGGCTTCGGTCGCCCATCCGAGAATCATGAAGGCGGCGATCGCCATGCCGTGCTTGGTCACGGGCTCGAGCGGCAGCGGCGCCACCCAGATGATGATCGGTACGAGGACGCAGGCGAGGCGGCCGGCCCAGACACGCCGCGCATCGGCAACGTGGACGGTCCCCGGCGGCGGGGCAATGTTGCTGGCGTCCACTGGTTACCCCCGGCGGCTAGCGTTTGCGCCAGCATAACGGGGGTGGGTTTGGTTGGGAAAGGGACGACAGCTCGGTCAGGAGGGCATGACACCGACGGCGTTGGAGCCCTCTGTGGCCGAAACCATGCGCCGTTGCTCGTCGCGCCGCGTCTTGAAGAAGATCGTCACCGAAGCGAAGGCGCACAGCGTAACAAGCACGTTGGCGGCGACGCTGAACACCACGTGCTCCCAGCCGGGGCCGAACTTGGGATTGATAGAGAGATACACATCGAGAAATGCCAGATCGTAGAGCACCGCGACGAAACCAATGCCAATTATCCCCAGCAGCGCCGCCATGATGAGAGAGCGCCTGGAGGCCGTGCCGCGGGCCCAAGACACGAGGTACCAGGTGGTGAGAAGGCAGGCAGCCAGCGCGATGAATGACTGAATGACCGGCAACACCAGCAACGATGCGGAGTGACCCCCGGTCTCGTGGAGAAAACTGCCGTACTCGCGGAGCATTTGGCTTATCTTGATTATGAGCGCGGACATCATGCAGAGGCCAAAAATGGATGCGTTCGTCTGGAAGAAATCGAGCAGGTTCGTCAGCCCCGAATGGCCTGACGAGGCAGAGTCCGTTTCCGCAGATCGCCGCGGCACGAGCAAGAACATCGCGACGACCATGCATATTATGACAGGCGGCACGATGGCCACGAGCTCTTGAAACACGTAGTCGAGCGTCGACGGCCACAGGGTAACGCTGGCGTCTCTGCTGAGCAGGTAATTCACGGGCGGGCCGAGCCAGAGAAGAATGAAAGCGATTGTCAACAGCCCGATGCAAAAAGGCACGCCGACCGCGACCGAGCGCGCCAGGATGTCCTTCAACGCGCTGTCCTTTTCGACCGGGACTTGGGCGCCGAGCGATTTCGCAAGCTCCGCCATCCCCTCCGAGCCCGATCTGCGCATCGCCGCGACGAGGGCGTGCATGACGAGCTGCTCGATTAGAACATTGAGCTCCTTGATCGAGCTGGCCCGGAGGACCAGTTCGAGCGCACCATTGCCGATGCCGAGCCGGTCGAGTTGCGCCCGGTAGAATGCCACATCGCCCTGCGCCGAAAGGGTCTTGAGAAATCCATTGCCGGCAAGTTTGCGGACTTCGTCCGCCAGGCGTCGCTTGTCGCCGCCGGCGCGCTCCTCGATCATCTCCGTCAGGCTGGTAAACAGGTCGACGACGCGTCCAGGCACGGCAATCTGGTCATGGAAGAAATTGCGCTGGGCATCCTTGATGCGGGAGAGTCCCGGAAAGATCGGCTGCGTGAGGCCCATGAAAAGGGCCGCCACATACAAGGGGAAAGGCACGCCCTGCATGGCTTTCTTGACGTCGAAATCGCCGGCGAAAAGCTTGGCGGCGCCGGCAAAGACTTCGGGCGAGAGCTGGCAAATGAGAAAATAGGCAATGAAGCTGGTGGTCAGAAATACCGAAAGAGCAAGATTATACGCATAGGGATCGGCGAAATCCCGTGCCTTTGCCTCGGGAACGAGGGCCAGCAAACGGCCGCTGTTGGGGTCGGCGCGATTGAGTTCGCTGAAGCGCGAGGCCTGATAAATCAGGATGAGGATGGCGCCAATGATGAAGGATTGCGTTTGCGCATCCCACATGACTCGCCCCCAGTCTTAATCAGCAACAAGGCTTTGGCTTGGTCAGCAACGTCCGTTGGGACAGAATCGCTGTGCGACGACGAACTTTCCGTCCGCCTGGGCGCCTGATTGGGGACCGGCTGTCGGAACTGCGACCGCGACGTTTGCCAGAACGAGAAGAGCAACGGCGATTAATGTTCTCATATTCGCCTCCCGAGCAAACAGAGTTTGACGCAGGGTGAGGCTAGCGGGCGCCAGCATTGCGCAGTGTGAACGGCTTCACGTTCGACGAACTTTTGCGAGAACCTGAGGATTATTCCTTAGGGAAGCCCGGTCCGGCTCCCGACGTTTCACGGCGGCAGCCGGAAGCCCCGCCCGCCGGGCAGGGCCGAGGAACCCACATGGGCCCCGGTCCAGCCGACGCCATGACGCCGGCCAGTGGGGAGCAGCATTGGCCGTTCAAATTGATTTTTTGAGTCGGTCCTCGCGCGCGTTAGGAGGCGGTCAACCATATGGCGATAAGGTGACGTATGTCGGACGGGTTTTGTGTGTGTTCCCACTCCGGCCGGTCCCGGTCGGTCAGGTTGCCCCCTGCATCGATCGGGACTGTTTGGCTTAACGCGCCGCGGTTGG
>DASQIQ010000098.1:0-6608 GCA_035631495.1 Micropepsaceae bacterium | reverse complement strand
CGATTCTCGCTCATTTTGCTCAGCGCGCAGATGCAGAGTGAGCTTTCCATGTGAGAAGGCTCAGATCAACAAGACATCGGGTAGTGGCCTGGTTTGAATTATTGCCAATAGCTATTTTTGCGGAGGAGCCGAACAGGCTTTGTGACCGTTTGGCCACCCGCCACGCCGGTGCGCGTTCCAATAAAGCTATTTGGGGAAATGCGCCCTTCATAAGTGCCCGCGCCAAGTGATGGTTCTGGTGCCGAGAATGAAATGTGATCTCGCTCTACCTTCACAGGGACCACCGCACTTGGCCCAGGGCTGCCTTCGGAAACTTGAACGAATGCCTCATACCCTTTTGGACCTAGCACAATGAAAAGTTCGGTTCCCAAAAGATCACCAGCTTCTCGGTTGTATTCGAGATCGCTGTAAATTCCAGTTATGTGGGGCTGCCTTTCGGCAGCGGTTGCTGACCCCAAGAGGGGCATGGCGATCACAACCACCCAATAGAGAGCTTGGCCTAGGCGCGCGAGCATCATTGGCATGCTTCCCAATCCTCCAAGACCTTCACCAGGCATCGCAAATTGTTCCTATGCGTCTGCTGAGGGAACCGGCTTATTCCCGCCCCTCGGGAAGGAGGATCTCGCGCTTGCCCTGATGATTGGGCTTGCTGATCATGCCGTCTTCTTCCATGCGCTCGATCAGCCGGGCGGCGCGGTTATAGCCGATCTGCAGGCGGCGTTGGATGTAGGAGGTCGAGACCTTGCGCTCGCGCGCGACGATGGCGATTGCCTTGTCGTAGAGATCATCGCCCCCTTCGCCGCCCGACAGTCCATAGGGGTCTTCCTCATCCTCGTCGGGCTCTTCGGTGACGGCGTCGAGATATTCGGGGCGGCCTTGCGTCTTCAAGAACCGCACCACGTCCTCGACCTCGGAATCGGTGACGAAGGGTCCGTGGACGCGGCGGATGCGCCCGCCCGCCATCATGTAGAGCATGTCGCCCTGGCCCAGCAGCTGTTCGGCCCCCTGTTCGCCGAGGATGGTGCGGGAATCGATCTTGGAGGTGACCTGGAAGCTGATGCGGGTGGGGAAATTCGCCTTGATCGTGCCGGTAATGACATCGACCGACGGCCGCTGGGTCGCCGCGATCAGATGGATGCCGGCGGCGCGCGCCATCTGCGCCAGGCGCTGCACCGCGCCTTCGATCTCTTTGCCCGAGATCATCATCAGATCGGCCATCTCGTCGACCACCACGACAATGAAGGGCATCGGTTCGAGCTCGAGGATCTCGTCCTCATAGACCGGCCGTCCCGACTCGCGGTCGAACCCCGTCTGCACGGTGCGTTTCAGGACCTCGCCCTTTTCCTGGGCACGCTTCACGCGGTCGTTGAAGGCTTCGACGCCGCGCACACCGATCTTCGCCATTTTGCTGTAGCGGCTCTCCATCTCGCGCACCGCCCATTTGAGCGCAACGACCGCCTTCTTTGGATCGATGACGACCGGAGCGAGAAGATGCGGGATGCCTTCATAGACCGAGAGCTCCAGCATCTTCGGATCGATCATGATCACCCGGCAATGTTCCGGCGGCATGCGGAAGAGCAGCGATAAGATCATGGTATTGAGCGCCACCGATTTGCCCGATCCCGTGGTGCCCGCGATCAGCAAATGGGGCATCTTCGCAAGGTCGGCCATGACCGGCTCTCCGCCGATGGTCTTGCCCAGCGCCAGCGTTAAGGGCGCGCGGGACTTTTCATATTCCGGCGCGGAGAACAGCTCACGTAAGTAAACCGTCTCGCGCTTCAAATTGGGAAGCTCGATGCCGATGACGTTGCGTCCCGGTATGACGGCGACGCGTGCGGCAACCGCGCTCATCGAGCGCGCAATGTCGTCGGAGAGCGAAATCACGCGCGAGGATTTCACGCCCGCCGCGGGCTCCAGCTCGTAAAGCGTGACCACCGGGCCGGGGCGAACCGCGACGATGCGCCCACGCACGCCGAAATCGCCGAGCACGGCTTCCAACATGCGGGCATTCTCTTCCAGGGCATCGTCCGAAAACGCGGGCGCGACGCTTTCCTGCGGCACTTCCATCAAGAGTCCCAGCGGCGGCAATTGATATTCGCCTTCGGCCAGATTGAGGGCGGGCTGGGAATCGCCCTTGGACTTTGCCTTGCGGCGGCGGTCTTCCGCCCGGCGCACGCGCTTCTCGGGCGCATCGCGTGATAGGGGAGCATCGAACGGCGTGTCGGAATCGGAGTCGAGATCGGCTTCTTCGTCGTCCTCGTCCTTATCGTCGACCCATTCCTCTTCCTCCAGAGCCGCCTCTTCGCGCGCGCGCCGGCGGAACGTCACGCGCGCGAGCAATCTCGCGGTGCCGAGAGAGAGACCGTACGCGCCCCGCGCAAGCGCGAGGACCGTGCGGCCTTTGAGTTCGGCGGCGACGAAGATCAGCATGGCGCCGAGACTCGCGAAGAGCACGGGAATCAGGATCGACAGCCACGACGCCGAGAATGCCGTTGCCGTTTTGGCCGTAAAAAAGAGCGCCATGCGGCCCGGAATGCCTCCGGCACCGGCGGGAAGCGCCGCCAATCCGGGCAAGGCGCCCAACCCGCCGGCAAGGAACAACGCGCCCAACACCAGTGCAAGCAGGCGCAATGCCGCTTGCTTCAGGCGTTTGCCGGTGACCGTCTGCCAGCCCCAAGCACCGATTGTCGCGGCAAGCGCCAGCGCTGCTACGCCAAACATCTGGAACAGCAGGTCTGCGGCATAGGCGCCCGTTGCGCCCAGCCAGTTCCCGGCGCTCCGTCCGGTGGCGACGTTGAAGCTGGGGTCGGCGGAATCGTAGCTTGCAAGCGCCGCGATCATCGCGATTCCTATCAACAGGAGAACCAGTCCGAGTGCGCGCCGCAGGGTTTCGGCGATCAGCTCTCGCAGCCAATCCCGGAAGGACGCGATCGCGTCTGCGATCTGGCCGCGACGCGAACGCGGCTGGTAAACCCCGGCGCTACGTTGGGCGCTCATGCCAGCTCAGCTCCCTGGAGAAATTCCGCCACCCTTTCGAGTGCGGCCTCAATGGTTAATGAATCATGAACGAGCGCCACGCGCACATAGGGATGGCCGGGATTGCTGGCCGGATTTCCGGGGATTTCCTCCATTCCCATGAAAGCGCCCGGCATCACCCTTACGCCGGTTTTCTGCCACAGCGCCTTGGCGAAGCGCGCCCCGTCCTGAACATCGAGCCAGAGATAGAAACTGCCGCCGGGGATGCGAAAGCCGCGGTGATTGCCGAGCAGCCGCCGCGCGATGGCGAAGCGTTCGCGGTAGCGGGCACGCATCTCCTCGACGTGGGACTCTTCTGCCCAGGCCGCGGCAGAGGCTTCCATCACGGGGACCGGCACCTGGGGGGCGGTGGTGTTGCGAAAACGGGTCAGCGGCGCAATCAGGCTGGGGGGACCGGCCACGAAGCCCGACCTCAAACCCGCCGCGCTTGATCGCTTGGATAGAGAATGAAAGGCGAGCAGCCGCTCGAACCCGCCGCTCATCGCGTAGCGAACGGAAAGCGCGCCGACCGGCGGGGTCGCATCATAGATCTCGCAATAGCATTCGTCGGCCAGCACGGTGAAATCATAGCGGTCGGCCAGATCGAACAGTTGGCGCCAATCACCGGCATTGGCGCAGGCGCCTTCTGGATTGGAGGGCGAGCAGAAAAATGCCGCGACGGTCCGTTCGAGGATGGCTTTGGGCACGGCGCCGAAATCGGGAAGGAAGCCGGTCGCAGCACGCGCCGGCACGTAATAGGGCTCCGCACCCGCCGCGAGCACGGCCGAGGGATAGGTCACGTAAAACGGGTTCGGCACCAGCACGACCGGGCGGCCGCCATTCTTGGACTCCGGCACCAGCGGCGGAACGGCGAAGAACAATCCTTCGCGCGAGCCGTTGAGTGGAAGGATCTGTCGATCCGGATCGATCGCTGTCGCCGGAAGGCTGTATCGGCGGCGCAGCCAGTCCGCGACCGCGGCGCGAAATCCGATCGTCCCGGCGATCGGCGGATAGCGGCCGAACTCGTTGCGGTGGGCATGGATGATCTCGGCAATGAACGGCGGCGGTGCATCCCGAGGCTCGCCCACCGTCATCGCGACAGGGGCGTTGCCGATCGGAAAGGCTTGCGGGTCCGCCCCTTGAAGCAGCTTATTCAACAGCTCGAAGGAGGAGGGAGGAGCAAGCGCCAGGCGGCCGGGAAGCACCGGAATTACCTCACCGAATCAAAACATACGGAAGACCCAAACTAGCCGCAGCGAGCCGTGGTGTCATCCCGAACCGCGCCACGGACGCCGAGGCGGGCCTGGACCTGCCGAGGCAGTTTCAACTACAGGCGAAATCGTCGCGCGTGGTGGGATGACACCATTGCGGCCAGCCTTTGGCGCGCCAGTAATCGACGAGGCCGAGCGCGCGAACATAGGCCTTGAACCGTTCGGTCTTGCGCACGGGGGCGTAGGACGAGTGCCAAATCAACGGCAAGCCGGCAGCGCCCGCGAAGCCGCTCTTGAGACCGTATTCATAAGTTTCGATCGCGCGCTCAGGGGCGCCAGCGTACAAATAAACCCAATCGAGTGTGCCGAGTCTTGGCAGGTTACTGGGGATGGGCGCGCTAGCTGGGGCCATCCGCAGGAGGCGCGCCGCTTCTTTCACAATTTCGGCGGTATTATTTCCCGGGGGCGCCTTCTCAAGCATATCAGCGGCCTCGCTGTAACGGCCCATCGAGGCGTAAATCATCGCAATATCGGTGACACGGTTGGGAGCATCCGGCGGCGAGGCATTGAGAACAACGAGCGCCGCGTCATTCTGTCCGTCCACCCAGAGATATAAAGCGGTCCATCGGTTGTATGCGGGCACGAACGGTTCCACCGCATGCAATTGCCGCATCGCCGAGTTGGCTTCCTTCATCTGTCCCACGATAGCAAGCGTAATGCCGCGGCCATAAAGGACGCGCGGCTCATCAGGGTCGCTTAGCGCAAACGCCTTCGTCCACAGTTCATCCGCCGATAGAAGACTCCCGCGTTCGAGCTGGACGGTTCCAAGCCCGCTATATCCGCCCGGGTAATTAGGATCGACCTCGACCGCTCGGCGGTTCGCCGCTTCAATCTTGGGAAGATAAGCGTCAACGACATGGCGGAATTCGCCTCCGGTACCAGAGTTCCGCGTGCGGTCGGTATTGACGATGAAATAATAGGCCCGGCCCAATGCCCACCATGCAGGTGCATAGTTGGGATTGCGGGAGACGATCGATTCCAAGAGACTAGCGGCCTCGCTAGCGCGCGCTCGACCCCTGGCCAGAATCAGCGCATTGGCGCGGAGATATTGTTGATAATCCTCCGAACCGATGGCCCGGTTGTTGACGAGATTCTCGCCCGGCTTCAACCCTAGCGGCATTCGCAAGGATGTCGTGATGGCACGGGCGATGTCTTCCTGGATAGCGAAAATGTCGGTCAGCTCGCGGTTGTAATCCTCCGACCAGATATGCGTGCCGTCGTCGGCCTTGATGAGCTGCACCGTAATGCGCACGCGGGTCCCCGCCTTGCGCACCGAGCCTTCGATGAGGTGGGTCGCGCCGAGTTCGTCGCCCATCGTCTTGATGTTGACGTTCTTCCCCTTGAACTCGAAGGCCGAGGTGCGGGCCACGACACGCAAATCGGGGACTTTGGCGAGCGCCGAGGTGATCTCCTCCGTCATGCCGTCCGAGAAGAATTCCTGCTCCTTGTCGGAGGACAAATTCACGAAGGGCAGCACGGCTAGCGAAATCGCCCCTTTCGGCGAAACTGCCGCGGTCCTCGCCGCCACAATGCTCGCCTGTTGCACAGCCGGTCCCGCGGCGACTTGTTCCGACGGCCGCACAAACACGTAAAAAAACAACGATCCGATCACAAGCAGGATCGAGATGATGGTCAGCTCCGGCCCCGAGATGCGCCGGCTGGCGCGCTCGCCGTGATACCAAGCAAAGGTCATCACCACCGGGAGGCCGAGTGCCAGAAGCAGCATGGAAATACGCGCGACCGCATTGGGCCATTCGAAAGATTCGCTGGTCAGAATGACGCCGTGCTGCACGCCATAGGCGAGCGCGACATAGGCGACACTCCATTGCGCGATCTTGTGGTCGTTGATGCGCCGCCAGAGAAGGGACAGCCGGTCGAGCGACGGCGGCTTCGAATTGGCGCGATCCGCGTCTCCGCTCATCGCGCAGCTTTCTCGTCGAGACAAACGCGCAAACGGCCGCCGTCCAGGCGATGCCTGCATAGTCTCGGCGTCGCGCGCACGACATTTCGCCGGCCGAGTTCGGCAGTAAGCCTGAACATGGCGCCCCTCCGGCGGCCTCGGGAATACTCGCGTTCAAGTTACCATAGGGGCCGAGTGAGGACCACAGGTCGCACGCACCCGCAAAAAAAGAGGGCGCCCGAAGGCGCCCTGCAGTTTGGGGGGAGTTTGCCTTGCAATTATGCGTGCACGGTTTCGCCGTGCAGATTGATATCCAGTCCTTCGACTTCGACATCGCGCTTGACGCGCAAACCAACCATCATGTCGATCACTTTGAGGATGACCCAGGTGCCGATGGCGCAATACACGAAGACGCCGAGGAC
>DASQIQ010000097.1:0-12774 GCA_035631495.1 Micropepsaceae bacterium | reverse complement strand
CCGATTGGCGTCTGGTAAGTGGATGACCGAGGTTACATCGTGCGGATACCGCGCCACGGATTAAAGCGTGGCGGACGAACCCAATTGCCGTCCGCCACTGCCTTGATTTGCTTCCTACTTGTCGAGCACCTCGATGTAGCCCAAGTGGCTCGAGGTATCGCCCGACCACCAGATGCGGTTCGGGTTGGATGGATCGAGCTCGATCCTTCTCGCATCCGATTCCGCGATCGGCAGCGAGAACTCCGTCCAGGTTTCGGTCTTGGGATCGAAGCGCGCGATCTTGTCCGCCGTCTGTTCGGTCACCCAGATCACCTTGCGCCTTGCATCGGGGACCGGGAGATACATGCCGCTGTTCTTTGTCGGAGGATCATAGAACGTCATCTTGCCGGTCTTCTGATCGACCTTCACGAGCTTGCCGGTTTCATGGAAGCCGACCCAGAGATTTCCCTCCCAATCCGCTCCCATCCGGCGCGGTACGTCTTTGCCCGGAGTCGGGAACTCGTCCATCTTTCCCGTAGCAGGGTCGAGCCGCCCGACTTTGTACGCTTCGCGTTCGACAAACCAAACCCTTCCATCGCCCGCCACGTCCATCCCGTAAGCACCCGGGTTCTTGGTCGGAATGTCATATGCGGCGAACTGCTTGGTCTGGATATTCAAACCCACGATTCGGGTGCCGGCCGTCGTCCACACCATCTTCCCATTCGGGTCGGCCCGCATGAAGTTTCCACTGATCGGGCCCTTGAAGTCGTCGGGCACCAGAACGGAATTGAACTTCTCGGTCTTGGTGTTGAATTCGAGCCAGCGGCGGGTACCACCGATATCCGCCATCCAAATCGAATCGCCGGAGCCCCGCGTCGGCGGGCCCATATGCGCCAAGGTGCCGGGCTTGGTTCCGAGGTCCGGCGGACGAACCTCACTAAAGGTGAACGTCTTGGGATCGAACTTGGCCAGGGCGTAGAGGTTGAGCTGGTTCGCCCACGCCACGCCCCTTGCGTCCACCGCGATGTCGTGGAACGCCGCATCGGGATTCGGTCCCGCAAAATCCATGGCGATGTATTTGGCGGCGTCGCCTTTCAGAAGCGTTCTCGACAAGCGGCCATTGGCTTCGGCTCTTGGCGCCTTGTCCGAAAAGTTCGTGGCCAGATAGTCGACGACGATCTTCTGTTCCTGATCGGTCAGATCGTTAGCCCCGCGTTCATGGATGCGTTCCCGCATCCAGGTGATCTTTTGCTGCCAATTGGCGCGGGTCCATCTCTCTTGCGTTAAGCGGTGCAGGAAATGGCATTGGTTGCACTTGGCTTCCACAATCGCTTTGCCTGGCCCTTCCGGCAGTTTCGGCGGCGCCAACTCGGAATCCAACTCGTTGCCGGCGACGCGCCCGGGCGTGCGAACCCATCCATTGGCGACCACAGGCCCTTGCGTATCGGTCAGCGACACATCGGCCATCGCGGGCTTGCCGGCCGTCAAAGCCACCGGCATGGGCTTGCTCTGGAAGCCGTTCCCAATTCCCTGCACCGTGTAATTCCCGGGCGGCAGGTTGTTCATCGAGTAACGGCCTTGCGCCTGAGTGACGGCCATGAATGTCAGGCGTCTCTCCGGGTTGATCAATTTGACATAGGCCCCGGGAAGCGCTTGCCCGGATGCACTCTTGACCACGCCCTGAACGTTGCCGGCGAGGTCTTCCGCTCGAAGCGAGTGGACGCTGACTAGCGGCGCTACAGCCGCGACTAAAGCGAGGATTCGACTCCTATGGCTAAACATCGCTGTTCTCCTCCCTTGGCGGAATTGATCGTTTTGGCCTTTCGGCTGCCGGGACTATACACCCTTTTTCGTTCTCCGAGACGCGGGATTGGCGAAAAACGGGAAGGACAGACTGCCCTGCAGGCGTTTGAGCGCGAGCGCCTTGAGGCGCTGAAACGGCTTGGGGTCGTTTAGACCGGAGTGCCGCCGAGAGGCACGCAGAGCCTCGACCAGACGCTTTTGAGATAGTCGAGCTCGGCGGGGATATCGCCCTTGAGCGCATGGGTCTTCAAGAACGTCAGCCCGAACTCGGGTACCTTGATCCATGAGACCGTTGCCTCATAAGCGATCGGGGCTCGCCGATCGATGAGGAAAACCCGCGTCGGGATGACTTCGCCTTTGGCAATGGCGATTCTCGCGCCGGTCTCGGAAATATCGCGGATGGTGCAGTCGCGCACCTGCTGGCCGTCGCCATAGATCACTTTGCCCCCGAGCAGAGTTCTCTTGCGTGGTGCCCCACGTTGGTTGACGACGCGCGGCGGCAGATCGGCGGAATCAGGCTGGGCCATAGGGAACTCCAAGCGAACATCGAGCATGCCTCGGGGAAGCTTAACCGGAGGTTATAAGGGCGCCGCCGTGGACGCTGCCCAGGCTTGCGCGCTGGCCGCCAAGAGCCCAATTTTCCACTCGTGTGGTGGATTTGAAGTTCCTACGATTTTCATGGCATTCACGTTTAGGAACTTCAAATTCGAAAACCACACGAGATTCAATAAATTGCTCGTGTGGCCTTGAATCCGAAATTCGCCGGGAGATTGCCCAAGCACTTGCGAATTTTGGATTCGCCACACTTGCGAAGCGCCAGGGCACCGTATGAACGCCTTTCTTCCGATTACGCTGGCCGATATCGAAGCGGCGGCCAGGGCGATTAGCGGCGCGGTGGAAATCACCCCGGCCCGGCATTCGCGCACGCTGTCGGCGATCGCTGGCGCTGAGATTTTCCTCAAATTCGAGAATCTACAATTCACCGCTTCCTTCAAAGAACGCGGCGCGCTCAACAAATTGCTTTCCCTCGGCGAGGACGAGCGCAAGCGCGGTGTCATTGCCATGTCGGCCGGCAATCATGCGCAAGGCGTCGCCTATCATGCGGGCCGGCTTGGCATTCCCGCGACCATCGTGATGCCGGAAGGGACGCCCTTCACCAAGGTGAAACACACAAGCGATTTTGGCGCCCATATCGTCATCGATGGCGCCACCCTTTCCGAATCCACCACGCGTGCGAAAGCGTTAGCGGCCGCGCACGGTTTTACCTTGATCCACCCTTATGACGATCCGTTGGTCATCGCCGGTCAGGGCACGACAGCGCTGGAATTCCTCGAACAAGCGCCCGAGCTAGACATGCTAGTGGTGCCCGTGGGCGGCGGGGGCTTGATCTCCGGCATGGCCATCGCCGCGCGCGCGCGCAAACCGGACATGAAGATTTATGGCGTCGAGGCGAAGAATTACCCGGCCATGCACAATGCGCTGACGGGGGAGAATCTGCCCAGCGCGGGGCAGACCATCGCCGAAGGCATTGCCGTGAAGGATCCCGGAACGATTGCCAGAGCCGTCATCGGCGCGCTTGTTTCCGATATTCTTTTGGTCGGCGAAGGCGACATCGAAGCGGCCATCGTCAAGCTGCTCGAGGTGGAAAAAACCCTCGCCGAAGGCGCGGGAGCCGCAGCCCTTGCCGCGGTGCTCGCCCACCCGGCAATTTTCAAAGCCCATCGAGTCGGGGTTGTGATCTCCGGCGGGAATATCGACATGCGGCTGCTTTCCAATGTGGTGTTGCGCGAACTCGCGCGCGAGGGCCGCATCCTCTCTTTGGTGATCTCCATCGAGGACCGGCCCGGGCTTCTGGCGCGCGTCTCCAGCATCATCGGCGAAGCGGGGGGCAATATTCTGGAAGTGTCGCACAACCGGCTGATGACCGGCGTATCGGCCAAGTCCGCCGATCTGGGGCTTGTGGTGGAAGCACGCGACGGCGCCCATGCCGCGGAGATCAAGGCGCGGTTGCAGAAGGCCGGCTACGCGGTACGGGACCCTGCGGGGTGAACGTCTGTGACGAATCGTGGCAGCGAGGTCTGCTGGCATCATTTTGCGATGTTTCGGACCTACGCTCTTGGCTCCAAATCCGTGTATCGACAGCGTAAAGCGATATGGCTGACTTTTCCGAACTTCCCCTCAGCGAGCGGGCGAAACGCTACCGCCAATTGGCGCAAGACGCGCTCCGGGAAGCAGAGTTCGCCGAGGACTCCGTACGGCAGTCCTATTTTTTGATCGCCGAACAGTGGAACCGTCTCGCACAAATCGCCGGCGCTCAAGCCGACGTTTCATGGGCGTCTTAAGCAGCCTTCCACCGGCTCGCCCCAGTGTGATGGATTTGAAGTTCCTAGGATTTCCGTGGCATCCACGTTTAGGAACTTCAAATCCAAAAACCACACCAGATTCAATAAATTGCTAGTGTGGCTCTGAATCCGGAATTCGCCCGGAGCGTTGCCCAAGCACTTGCGAATTTCGGATTCGCCACACTAGCATTAACCTTTCTTTAAGCATTTGCTTCGGCCGTGCCGGGGTTCCCGCTAAGGTGTCAGTGCAGGCGGGTGCGGGGATCACATGCGGCTCAATCTTGCTCAATGGACGGGAATCGCCGTGACCACGATCGTGATATCGGGGTCCGATATGGATGTCGTCTATGCTGTGCCGCTGGGATTCTTTGCGGGCGCGCTCGCGACCTTCATCTCCGCGCTCGCGCATAGCGCGATCGAGCGGCCTATGAGGCGTCGGTTGGGATAGTGTTCAGGGCTTCTTCTAGCTGGGCGAAGCTCGGCTGAGCCAGGCTCGGCACGCTGCCACGGCCAATCTCCACCGACACCTGTGCCGAATTGCCGTGCAAATGGGCGACCAGGATATCGCGGATGACGTGATAGAACTGGGCTTCCTCATCGACAATGCCCTTCAGCCGCACGGCGATCGGCCCGACCAGGCCATAGGCCAGGAACACGCCCAAAAAAGTGCCGACCAGCGCGCCTCCGATCATGCCGCCCAGAATCTCCGGCGGCTCGGTGATCGATCCCATGGTCTTGATGACGCCCAACACCGCGGCAACGATACCTAGGGCAGGCAATCCGTCGGCCATTGTGGTCAGGGCGCCTGCGGGTACGAGCGCCTCGTGATGGTGCTTCTCGAGCAGCTTTTCCATCGCGGTTTCGACCTGATGCGGATCCTCCAGACTCATGGTCATCATGCGCAGCGTGTCGCAGATGAAATCGAGCGCGAAATGATCCTTGGAGATTTTGGGGTAGCGTTTGAATATCGAAGATTCCGACGGTTTCTCGATGTGGGCTTCCAGTGCGATCATGCCCTTCGTCTTCATCGTCTTGGTGAGAAGAAAGAGCAGGCAAAGAAGATCGCGGTAATCGGTTGTCTTCCATTTCGGCCCGGAGAATGCCTTGGCGATATTGCCAACGGTCGCCTTGACGTCGCCGACGGAATTGCCGAGCAGAAGCGCCGCGACCGCGGCGCCGCCGATGGTCATCATTTCATGGGGCAAAGCTTCGAGAATGACTTCGAAATGGCCGCCGGAGATAAGATATCCACCAAAGACCATGCCGAAGAGAAGCGCGATGCCGACGATCTGAAACATGCCTGGCTTCTGCCCCGCCTTTAGGCCCCGTTGCGCCCGCACGAGAAATGCGCATGGAAAGCCGCGGGACCGCTCGCGGCCACTATTAACGGAACAGCTTAAAGAGCCATGAAATCAGCCTCGCGCGCCGCGCCGTTGCCCTTAACGGCGCGGCAATATGCTTAAGGAAGTGCAAATTGAAAAACCGTTTGCCGAATCATGACGTGGCTCCGATTTTTGCCGGGCTTGCGCTTTAGCCAATGGCTTGTGGAAAGGGTCTCTTTATCAGGCTATAGGGGCGGCCATGCTGTGGGAGATCAGAGCCGAGAGCACGAGCGATGAGGCGGCCGTCGAGCGGCTGGTCGATGCCGGATTCGGTCCCGGACGGTTCGCCAAGACCGCTTATCGATTGCGAGAAGGGGTCGCGCCCGATACGCGTCTGTCTTTCGTCGCGGAGAATCCCGAAACACACGGACTTGTCGGGGCGGTCCGGTTTTGGCCGGTCATCGTGGGCAGGAGGCTCGCGCTGCTCTTGGGCCCGCTTGCGGTGGACCCAAAATTGCGCGGGCGCGGCATCGGTATTGCACTGATGCAGCGCGGCCTCGAAGGGGCTCGCGCCTTGGGCTATGAAAGTGTCGTTCTGGTCGGCGATGAGCCTTATTACGCCAAGGTCGGCTTTAAGAAGTTGAAATCCGGACAAATCCGGTTTCCCGGGCCCGTCGATGGCAATCGCCTGCTGGGCCTGGCCCTAAAGGACGGCGCGCTGGAAACGCTTTCGGGCGACGTCCAGCGCGCGCGAATCGACATCGCGGTTTCGGCGCAGGCAGCGAAGCTGGGTCCGCCTAGTTGAAGTTGAACGGCTGGATCGTTGGGCCGCAGCCTTCGATGTTCGGCGGGGTTCCGCCGGCTTCCTCGTTCATGCGCGTCAAGTTGAACAACAGCGATTCCACGAAGCGCGAACCGTTGGGCGAAGTGTAGTCGCCGCTGGCCGGCAGAATCGTAACCGACTGTTCGTACAGCTTGCCGCCACGGAAATAAAACGTGGTCAGGTTGCGCCCGCCATTGTTGGGTATATCCATAGTGATGCGGCGGCCATAGGTCGCGCCTCTGACCACGGGCTCGATGCGGGCGGAGTCGTTTCCAACCATCTTGCCGTTTCTGAGGCCATGGTCATCGGCTTCCGTGTGCTGGAAAATCGCTTCTTCCAGGATGCTTGCGCCATCGGCGACCCGGTCCGAATAGTCCGCCACCAACATCCGAAAGATCATATTGTCCACGGTGGTCGTGTAGGTGCGCGCGGAGAGAGCCAGCTTATGGCGGGGCATGGAGAATTTGACGTTTTCCATCTTGGGAACGTCCGGAAATTGCGAAGCGAAATTGTCGGACGGGCAGGCATAATACTTCCAAGCTGCCTCAGCCGGGACGGCCGAAACCAGAAGTGCAGCAACCATTAACGCCAATCCCCGCATAGTCTCCTCCCAAGGTGTCGCGCGAGCCCAATCGCCATGTTAGTATATTCAATCCGATAACTAAGGCATATGCCCCCGGGAGGGTTCTCTATGAAGACTGGCGTCTCTACCATCGCCGCGCTCGTGCTTTGCGCGGTCTCGGGTTCGGCGTTTGCCCATCATTCCTTTGCCATGTTCGACGCGGAGAAGTTGATTACCCAGACCGGGACCGTGAAGGAGTTCGAATGGACGAACCCGCATGTCTGGCTTCATATCCTTGCGCCCGATTCCGCGGGCAAGCCCGTGGAATGGTCGTTCGAAATGCAGGCGGTCGCCCAAGCTACCACCGGCGGCTGGCGCGTCGACAGCGTTAAGCCGGGCGACAAAGTGTCGGTTGAATTCCACCCCTTGAAGGACGGTTCTCGCGGCGGCGAGCTGGTTGCCGCGACGCTGCCGAACGGCAAGCGGCTGGTTGCGCAGGCGGCGCGATTGCCTGTCCCCAAGGCACCGTAAACGAGGAGGCAAAGATGCATTTCAGAACTTTGATTTTGACTGGGCTTGCCGTGTCGATCGCGGCTCCCGCTTTGGCGCATCATTCCTTCGCCATGTTCGATCGCGAGAAATCGGTGACCTTGAGTGGCGTCGTGAAGGAATTCGAATGGACCAATCCGCATGTCTGGATCCACATGATGGTGCCTGATGCCACGGGCAAGCCGGTGGAGTGGTCATTCGAAATGCAGGCCATCGCGCAGGATACGGCCGGCGGTTGGCGGGCCGATAGCGTCAAGCCGGGCGACAAGGTTTCGATCGATTTTCATCCGTTGAAGGACGGCACGCGCGGCGGTCAGCTGGTCGCAGCGACGCTCGCCGACGGCAAGCGTCTTGGCGGCCCCGTGCGCCGGCCCGGCGCGCAGGATTGATCTCAGGGAGGGTCCATGAACCTCAAGACCAGTGTTCTTGCCGGTGTCGCACTCGTTGTCGCGGCGCCGGCCTTCGCGCATCACTCCTTCGCCATGTTCGACCGCGAAAAAGCGATGAGCGTGAGCGGCGTGGTGAAGGAATATGAGTGGACCAATCCGCATGCCTGGGTTCACGTGATGGTGGCCGATGCCGGCGGCAAAGCCGTCGAATGGTCCTTCGAGATGCAGTCGATCGCCCAGGATACGCGGGCAGGGTGGCGTGCCGACAGCGTCAAGCCGGGCGACAAGATCTCGGTCGAGTTTCACCCATTGAAGGACGGCACGCGCGGCGGCCAGCTGATGGCAGCGACGCTCGCCGATGGCAAGCGGCTCGGGCCTCCGCCGCCCGATGGGTTCCTGAGCGTCACGCCGGGCGACGGCGGCATCTAGCGCAGCGATTTCAGGGAGGGAAGCGATGAACGTCAGGGCGTTGGTTTTGGGCGGCATCTTCGTCTCACTGACGGCGCCCGCGTTTGCGCATCATTCCTTCGCCATGTTCGATCGCGAAAAGGCCGTGAACATCAGCGGCGTGGTGAAGGAATATGAGTGGACCAATCCGCATGTGTGGATTCATGTGATGGTCCCAGACGCCCAAGGCGCGCCGCGCGAATGGTCCTTCGAAATGCAATCCGTGCAGCAGGACGCCGCGGCGGGCTGGCGGGCCGACAGCGTCAAGCCGGGCGACAAGGTCAGCATCGAATATCATCCGCTCAAGGACGGTTCGCGTGGTGGTCAGCTCATGAGCGCGATACTCGCCAACGGACAGCGTCTTGGACCGCCTGCGGCGCCCCAGCTCGTGTTCCCGCGGCCTGCTGCCACCGAATAACCCTCGCCATTTTTGTCCGATGCACAAGCCCTCTGCCCATGGCGCGAGGGCTGTGTTTTTCTGATCGCAGACCCAGATAGTCGGGCTCTGCCTGCCATGACATAGTGGGCAAAACGGGGGATCGGCATGAACGGACAGGATGTCTTCGTCAAAGCTGCGTGGCGCCTCATCCCGTTCATGATGCTGCTCTACATCGTCAACTATATCGACCGGGTGAATGTCGGCTTTGCCGCGCTCACCATGAACAAGGATCTGGCGTTCTCGCCGGCGGTCTACGGCTTTGGCGCGGGTGCGTTCTTTCTCGGTTATTCGCTGTTCCAGATTCCCGCCAATCTGATCCTCGAACGCGTGGGCGCTCGGCGCTGGATCTTCTGTATCCTGGTCGTGTGGGGCGCGATTTCGGCATCGAATGCCTTGGTCCAGACTCCGGCGAACTTCTACACTGTGCGAATCCTGCTGGGCGTTGCGGAGGCCGGATTTTTTCCCGGCATGGTGCTCTATCTCACCTATTGGTTCCCGCCCGCCTATCGTGCGCGCCTGATCGCGATCTTTATGGCCGCGATTCCATTTGCGAACATGGTCGGCGGGCCGCTTTCCAGCCTGGTTTTGCAATTGGACGGCGCCGCCGGCTTGCATGGCTGGCAATGGCTGTTTCTGATCGAAGCCGCCCCTGCGTTGCTTCTGGCCTTCGTCGTCCTGCGATTTTTGCCCGACGGTCCCGAAACGGCGTCATGGCTGACGAGCGAAGAAAAAAGAACGGTCGCGGCGCGATTGGCGACGGAAGATTCCGCCCAGCATCATGATTTCTTGCCGGCGCTGCGCGATCCGCGTCTGTGGGCGCTGGGCGTTGTCTATCTTGGTTATTCGGCGGGCGCCTATGGCGTGCAATTGTGGCTGCCGCAGATCGTGCAGGCGATGGGCTTCTCCACGCTGGCGACCGGCTTCCTGGTCGCGCTGCCCTACATCGTCACCATGGTCGCGATGATCGTTTGGGGCCGATCAAGCGATGCCAGCGGCGAACGCATCTGGCATGTTGCCGTTCCGGCCTTCATCGCTTTCGGCGGCCTGATCGTCGCGAGCCTGACGGGATCGAATTTCGTCGTCTTCATAGCGCTGACTTTCGTACTGGCGGGCTTGCTGGCTTTGCAGGGGCCGTTCTGGTCGCTTCCACCGATGTTCCTGTCGGGTACGGCGGCGGCCGGCGGGATCGGGTTGATCAACACGATCGGGACGGGCTTCGGCGGCTTTATCGGACCATCGCTTGTCGGCGTGATTAAGGATGCGACAGGCGGCTATGCGGTCGGCATGGCAGTGCTTGCCATAGGGCCGATGTTGACCGCGACCATTGTTCTTGCATTAGGGCGCAGCATGGCGCCGCGCACGGCGGTGCAATAAAAAACCGCTGCGTCGGTTTGCTAAACCGACTCTCTGCGCCAGGCGAAAATGATGGCGGTGAGTACCAGAAGCAGCGCGAGCCAAGGTGGCATCAGCTGGTCGCTGTCCACCGAAGTGACGCGATAAGCCCCGCGGCGCTCGATGCCGAACCAGCCACTGCCATGCGTGCTTGAGCCCTGATCGACGGCGCGAAGGTCGGGCATGCCGTCGGAGAGCCATTGCATCCCACCGCCCGTAGCATCCGCATAGGGCTTGAGGATGGCATCGGTCGCACGCATGTCGGCCACTTCGCGCGGATTCAGCGGGCCGGCCGCGGCCACCGCATTCAGCGTGCCGTCACTCATGCGATAGAGGCCAAGTTCCTCGGCCTTCCGGCTGCCGGTGAACTTGCCCGGAGAGGAAGCGGCCAGCGCAATGGTTTCCGTTTTACCCGTCGGCGATGTGACGTTCACGTCCGGCGCGCGGTCGCCCATGGTCTGGCGCGTGATGCGCAGCTCGCCACCCGCGACTTCGGCCGTCAGCCGCTCTTCTTCGAGCTCGGGTTCCTTCATCAGCCAATGGGCAAGCCGCCGCAACAGCTCGGCCTGCGGCCCGCCATTTTCATACCCACGTGCCCACAGCCAGATTTGATCGGAAAGCAGCTGCGCCACACGGCCTTTTTGGACGCGATCGAGCACCAGAAGCGGGCGATCGCCGGGGCCGGCCATCACCGTGTTGCCGGACAGTTTCTGTGCCGCGATGATCCGGAACCAGCGGCCCCAATTGGGTTGACCCTGTTGCGCTTGGCCAAGGAGCGGCTGGATGGCCGGTTGACCGGGCCGCGCCGCCGGAGGTGCTGCAGGAGCCGGCGCGGGAGGTACCGGCGCGGCAGATGCCGTCGGGCCGGGGATGGGTTGGGCCGGCTTGGGTTGGTTCAGCGGCTCGGAAAAGAGATCGAGCGCTTCATTGCCCTGGGGCAGATCGCGCGTCACAGGGTGAGCGAAGCCCGCTTTGGTGATCAGCGGCTTGAAGGGCTGACTCACCACTTCGCCGGTGCGCTGCGCCGGAAGCACGGCGGCAAGCGGCGTGCGGGCGATGCTGGATTCGTCGGCGAATTCCGGCCCCGACGACAAGAGCAATGGGCCGCCGTTCTCGACGTAACGCGCGATGTTGTCGAAATAGGGGAGCGGAAGGATGTCGCGATTCTGATAGCGATCCAGAATGATGAGATCGAACTGGTTGAGCTTATCGACAAACAGATCGCGCACCGGGAAAACGATGAGGGCAAGCTCGTTGATCGGCGTGCCGTCCTGCTTGTCTGGCGGCCTGAGAATGGTGAAATGCACCAGATCGACCGAAGGATCGGCCTTCAGAAGATTGCGCCAGACGCGTTCGCCGGCATGAGGCTCGCCCGAGACGAGCAGCACGCGCAGGCGGTCGCGCACGCCATTGACGATCACGGCCGCGCGGTTGTTCTGCAGCGTCTGCTCGGCGGGACCGGGCGCGGCCTCGAGTTCGACCACATTTTCCCCGCCATGAGCGACGGGCACCTTGATGGTGGTGTCCTTGCCCACGGGCACATTTTGCTTGCCCGCATCCTTGCCGTCGATGCGCAGGGAGAGCACCGCATTGGCGGATTGCGAGCCGCCGTAATCGTCGACTCGGAAGGTGATCTCGGCGTCTTTGCCGACAATGTTGAAGCGCGTGGCGCGCACCACGGTGAGCTTGCGGTCGCGCTCATTGGGCGCGCCGGTGATCAGCACATGAAACGGCGCCCCGAGATGAAAGGTCTTGGGATCGGGTGCGTCATGGACCTCGCCATCGGTGATCACGATGGCCCCTGAGACGCGGTCGGGTGGAGCGTCGGACAGAGCCGCGTTGAGCGCCGAGAACAGCGCGGTTCCCCCGGCATCACCGGCATCCGCGTTGGTGCGCACCTCGGCCTCGCGCAGCTCGACGTTCATCCCTTTAAGCTTCTCGCGCATCGCCGCGAGGGCCTTTTCGGCGTCCGCCTTGCGGGTGCCGATCTCCATGCTTTGCGAGCGGTCGATGATGAGGGCGACGATGTTGGAGAGGCCTTCGCGCGTCTCCTTGACGATCAGCGGATTGGCCAGCGCGAGCATAACAACGACGAAGGCAAAGAGCCGCGCCCAGGCGCCATGGGCATGGCGATAAACGGAAAAAGTCAGGATCGCCAATGCCATCGCGCCAAAGGCCGCGAGCAGCCAGAGCGGCATGTGCGGTGCAAAGGCAATACCGAAAGACGACATATCGCTACTTCCCAAGCCGTTCGAGCAACGCCGGCACGTGGACCTGATCGGTTTTGTAATTGCCGGTCATAGCATAGATCACAACGTTGATCCCGAAGCGAATCGCCATCTCACGCTGTTGTTCGCCCCCCGGCACAACCGCGGCGAGAGGATTGCCGCGTTCGTCGCGCGCCCAGGCGGCCGCCCAATCATTGCCCCCCATGATGATGGGCGATACCCCGTCACCGCCACGCGCTGCAACCGGCGTGGAGGGGGGATTGTTGGGGTCTACCGGGGGCAGCGCCTCAACCCAAAGCTGGCCGCCGCTCCAGCGGCCGGGAAATTCCTTGAGGAGATAGAAGGTCCGCGTCAGTACGTGATCGGCCGGTGCGGGCGCCAAGGGCGGTATGTCCAGCTTGGCCAGAAGGCGGCGCAGCACCGCTTCGCCCGGTGAGGCACTGGCAGCGAGCCCCGCGACGGGCGCATCGCGCGTGTCGAACAGGATCGTGCCGCCTTC
>DASQIQ010000096.1:0-5658 GCA_035631495.1 Micropepsaceae bacterium | reverse complement strand
AAATGCCCATTACGGCACGCCGGTGAATGTTCGCGCGCCCGGACGCTTCCCCGGCGGTTCGTCGAGCGGTTCGGCGGCGGCGGTTGCGGCGGGCGCGTGCGATATCGCACTGGGCAGCGATACGGGGGGCTCGGTGCGCGTTCCCGGCGGGTTTTGCGGCATATACGGCATTCGCCCGACGCATGGCCGTGTCGATGCCGCGGGGGCGATGGCGATGTCGCCGAGCTTCGATACGGTCGGTTGGCTTGCACATAGCGCCGGGGTTTTGCGCAAGGCCGGCGCGGTGTTGCTCGAACCGGCGGACGAGCAGCGCCGGCCCCTATCCCGTGTGCTCGTGCTTCAAGATGCGTTCGCTCTGGCAGACGCTGCACTCGCCGCTGCCTTAGGCGAATTCCTCGAACGCGCCTCATCCGAACTTCCGCCGCGGGAGGATTCGATCATCGCGGCCGATGGTTTCGATGATTGGCGCAATTGCTTTCGCACCATCCAGGGGCGCGAGATCTGGGCCATCTACGGCGCATGGATCGAGGCACACAAGCCGCGCTTTGGCCCCGGCATCCGCGAACGCATGGCCTATGCTGCGACCATTTCGGAGGATGCCGCTGCGTCCGCGCGAAAGAATTTCTCAATCGCCCGCGCGGAGATTCGCGAGCGAATCTCACCGGGGACAATCGCGGCTCTGCCAAGCGCTCCTTGCATATCGCCGAGAGTCGACGCGACGGCCGAGGAGCTCGATGCGTTCCGCGGCCGGACCATGGCGTTGACCTCCATCGCCGGAATAGGCGGCCTGCCCCAGATCACCATTCCTATCGGCACTTTGGATGGTTGTCCCATCGGTCTGTCGCTGATCGGCTGGCCCGGAGCGGACGAAACTCTGCTCGATCTCGCCGTAGCGCTGGCACCCTATTGCGGCGCCGCGCACCAATCTCCTTAGGCTGGCGACGGGCGCAGCGCGAGGAGTGCAAAGCTCGCCAGCCAATGCTCGCCCATGTAATGGCCGGCGATGAAGGGGAGGCTGGCGGCAAGATGCCGTTCGGCCGTCCGCGCGGCGAGCTTGCCAATGGGATCGTCTCGCGACACGCTGAGCGCAATTCCTCGCCAGCACCAGGCGCGGCTGAGATTCAGGCCGTCGAGATGCACGATCCTGCCGTCGCTGCGGTCGCTGACCTTGGCAGGTGCAAACAGGCTTGCGGGCCGGCGCTGAGCTGCTCTCGGAAGAAAATGCGTGAACCACGCGCGAAATGCCGCCGGAGCAAGCACGCGATGCATACACTCTGCCTCGATCAGCGCAGGCGAGAGGAAATCCTCGCCGCTCGGCTCCCATGCCTGGCAGTCTGCATCTTTCTCGTACCAGCCGCGTGCCGTGATGCGGATCAATTGCGCCAGCCCCTTGTCTTTCGCCGCCGCGGCATATTCTTGCGCCAACAGGAGCGCGAAAGCGGTGTTGCCATGAGTACCTGCGCGGTTGGGATAGGCCGCTTTTGGAAGATAGGTTTCGAACCGCGCGCGGAAATCCCCCGCCAAGGGACGCAGAGCCGACGCCCAACGTTTTCCTTCAGGCGTCTCGTGTCGGAGAAGCTCCGCCTGCAGCATCAAGAGCCAGGCCCAGCCATAGGGGCGTTCGAATCCACCCGAAGATGGGCGCTTCAAATAGACGCGTTCGCCGGCAATTTTTCCTTTCGTGAATGAATCGGAGAAGAGAGCCCGGATCGCGCTGCTTTCCGGAAGGCCCGGATAAAGGCGATAGAGCGTCGCCAGCAGCCAATAGGAATGGACGCAGGAATGCCAGTCGAAGCTGCCGAAGAACACCGGATGCAGCGCGCGCGGGCTCTTCAGATCGGCAGGTCCGGTGAGAACATGATCGAGCCTGCCCGGATATTCGCGCACCACATGTCCAAGCGCGATGGCCGCAAACCGCGATGCGGTTCGCCGGTCGAGCTTGGTTTGGCGCGCGGCGCGTCTAGAAGCGGAAGACGAGGGCATACATGAGCACCGTATTGACCAACAGAACCGCAATTGCGGTCGGGATTTGCGCTTTGATCACCGCATAGCGGTCCTCGAGCCCGAGGAGCGCTGCGGGAACAAGATTGAAATTCGCCGCCATCGGCGTGGTCAGCGTGCCGCAGAAGCCCGACAACATACCGATGGCGGCCATGATGGCGGGATTGCCGCCGAATTTCATCACGATCAGCGGGAGGCCGATCCCGGCCGTCATCACCGGGAAGGCGGCGAACGCATTGCCCATGACGGCCGTGAATAGCGCCATGCCGACGGTATAGGCGGCGACCGCAGCAAAGCGGCTGTCCATGGGAATCGCCTCAGCCGCAAGCGTGCCCACGGCCTCGCCTACGCCGGCCAGCGCGAAAACCGCGCCGAGCGCCGCCAGCATCTGGGGCAACAACGCCGCCCAGCCCAGGAGATCCATCAGCTTGCGCCCCTCCTGGAGCGCCGCGCTCACTTTTTGGCGCAGGAGCAAGCGCGCCAAAGACATCGCGACCAGCGTGCCGAGGGCAAGGGAGATCAGCGTTGTCTGCGCGGGATCGAACACAGATCTGCCCTCTATCGCGATGTTCTTCAGCGTGAACGAACCGATGACGGTCACCACCGGTATGGCGAGCGCGGGGACAAAGATTTTGTTGCCGAGCCTTTGCGCCAGGACGCGACGCTCCTCGGGCGCCGTCGTTGCCGGGCGGCCGATGCCTAGACCCACCGTTCCGGCGAGCACGACCATGGCGAGCACAAGAATGCCGTTCCCGAAATCTCCCAGACGATCTCCGAACAGGAAGCTGACGGCGAAAAGTCCCCAGAAGCCGGCATTGGCCCAGCGCTTCGGATTGCCATGGTCACGCGCGCTCAGCACCGCGATGGCCGCAAAGACCGCCCCGGCCAGCGTATAAACGGCGGAAAGGCCGATCATGCGCGCGCTTTCTCGTGTACCGGGGCGCCGATGCTGCGGGACAGCCGGCGTTCGACCAGAAACAATCTTGTTGCGTGCACCGCGAATGCGACGATGGCGGTCGGGATGGCCCACACCGACAATTGCAGCGGCTCCACCAAGACACCGTTTTGTTCCAGGAAACTTTTGATCAAGAGAATTGAGCCTATCGCGACGAAAATATCTTCGCCGAAGAACAGGCCGACATTTTCAGCGGCTGCCGCCTCGGCGCGAATGCGTTGCCGCAAGGGGCCGCCAATCGGGCCGAGCTTTGCTTCGGCGGCAGCTTCGGCCATGGGCGCGATCAGTGGCCGCACCATGGTGGCCTGGCCGCCCAGCGACGTCAGGCCGACCGCCACGGCGACCTGACGGATGAGGAGGTAGGAGCAAAGGATCGAGAAGACGCTCGCGGCGCGGATCCCGACAATCAAATCGCGGGCGCGCTCCTGCAGGCCGGCACGCTCCAAGGCGCCGATGACCGGAAGCACCAGCCAGGTGACGCTGACATAGCGGTTCTCGTTGAAGGCTTTACCGAAAGCCGAGACCACGCCGGTAAGATCGAGGCCGCCGGCCAGGCCGCTGACGATGGCAGCGCTCATAACGACCAGAAGCGGATTGATCCGCGCCGCGAAGCCCAAGACGACCACAGCAACGCCCAGAAGCGGTAGCATGTTCTCCCCCTCAGCCCTTCGGAGAGCCGGACTCGAACCCGGCGCCGGCATCCGTCCGATGTACTCTATCCCACGATGCGTCCGCTGCTGGCGGGCTTGTTTCAAGCCCTTGGGGATTGGCGATTAACCGGTTGAATCATCAAATCTATCTTCATTTCTCAGTGACCAATAGCTGCCCCAATGTCGCCGCCCTGTAGCCAAACTTTAACCCGCGGTGAGGGAGGATAAAGAACGGCAACAAGAGGAATGAATCCGGTGGCGACACCATCCAAGCGCGGCAAGCTCGATCCCACCAGTCCCTGGATCCGCTGCATCATCGGCTTCCTCGTTGCCTCCCGCCGGACCACGCCGCCCGCAAGACGGCATTCCGTTACCCGGGCAACCGTCCTGTTGAAGGGACGCCGATCGGCACCGAGGCCACGGGCCGGGTCATAGATTTCATCCACATCTCTGTCGTCACCCTCAAGAAAAGGGCATGACGCTTCGCCAAATCAGCGAGTGTACAATCTGACGCAGTGGTGATTCGGCGAGGAATCTTGTCGAATGCCGCTGCTCTACTCTGTATTCTACCTCCGAATCTCAGAAGGAAAATCCAATGGCAGAACTCGCCAATGCCGGAGCCAAAGCTGCAGCGCCCAAAGCGCCCAAAGCAAAGGTTGACACCATCAGCACCCGCCAACTCGCTGTGCAATTGGCGGACAAACATGGGCTGACCAAGAAGCAGGGGAACGAGCTCCTGGATGATCTCGTCGCGCTGATCACGAAGTCCCTCAAGAAGGGCTCCCGCATCCGTTTGAACGGACTTGGCATCCTGCAGGTGCGCAAACGCGCTGCCCGCATGGGACGCAACCCCGCGACCGGTGAAGCGATCAAGATCAAGGCGAGCAAGAAAGTGGCTTTCCGCGTCGCCAAAGAACTCAAGCAATCGGTCTGACGCGATTTGCGAAGCGGAGCTAAGCTCGGGGACGCGCACAAGCGGCCCCGGCTTCCGCTCAAGAGCGCAAGCGTCAACGCGTCTCAGCGTTGACGGGTTTTTATGCGCGTTCCGAACGCGGACGATTCGTCCAACTCTGAATATGTCAGGTCAGCGCTGCGCCGCCTGTGGCTGTTTCGGCAGCACGGCGTCGATTCCCGCCTGCGCGCATTCTTCCTGCTTGCTCGCGCCGCCAACGCCGATCGCGCCGGCCACTTGGCCGTCGATGACAATCGGCAAGGCGCCAGCCTTGGGAAAATCATTGATCCAGACCGAAGCCTGATTGCGCAGCGTCGTGACATCCTGTTCGAGCGATTTGGTCGAGCGCTGCCAATGGGCCGCGGTCTTCGCTTTCAGGATCGCGGTTTCCGATAAAGTGGGGCCGCCGCCCTGCATGGCATGGAAATCGAGCAGCACGCCGTCGAGGCCCACCACCGCAACGCCCACGAGGATGTTGTTCTTCTCGGCAAAAGCCAGACACGCATCCACCATCTTGCGTGCGGCGGCATTGCTGACCTGTTTGCGATCAACCGAGACGGATTGAGCGGAAGCTTCGAGGGTGACGGCGCACGCACAGAGCGTGGCAATCGTGAATAGCATTTTGCGCAAAGCTCTCTCTCCTCTTATTTGGTTAACGCAAGCTACGGCGCGCGATCTCAATCAAAATAGCCCGAATTGATGTAGCGCATCCATGTGCTGCCGACAATTTTGATGCTGTCCTGCGTGAACAGATAATGGTGGAGGCCTTCGATGCGCCCGACCCGGTATTTCTTCGCATAAGGCTCCATGACTTTGCGGTTCGCATCCACCGTCGCCGGTGGCAGGTCTTCGTCATTGGTGCCGTTGAGGTCCAGAACGGGGATCTTCTTCAACTCCGCGGGGGGATAGCTGGGCTCGAACATCGCCTGCATGAAGGCGGCAAAGCCGGGTTTTCTGTCCACCGCCGGCAGGAAATCGGATTGCCAGAGACGCAAGCCTTGTTCGGTCAGCGCGGCCGCGCCGAACTGCATCGCGGCATCTTCGGTGCTCTTGAAGCGCGGGTCTTTCTGTGCCGCCTGCCACCATTTGGCGCGAGTCTG
>DASQIQ010000095.1:0-6534 GCA_035631495.1 Micropepsaceae bacterium | reverse complement strand
GCTTCCTCATCGCCGCGCTCGGCGTCGCGACGCGCCAGTACTGGCTCGTCGTGCTCGGCTACGGCGGGGTCGGCGGGATCGGGCTCGGAATCGGCTACATCTCGCCGGTGTCGACGCTGATCAAATGGTTTCCCGACCGGCGCGGCATGGCGACCGGCATGGCCATCATGGGATTTGGCGGCGGCGCGATGATCGGCGCGCCTCTCGCCAATCTGCTGATGAACAGTTTCAAGACGCCGGATTCGGTGGGCGTATGGCAGACCTTCCTCGCCATGGCTGCGATCTATTTCGTCTTCATGATTGGCGGCGCCTTTGGCTATCGGCTGCCTCCGCCCGGATGGGCGCCCCACGGTTGGACCCCGCAAGCGGCCAAGGCGATGATCGTGGCCAAGCAGGTGCATCTCCACGATGCGCACAAGACCAAGCAGTTTTGGCTGATCTGGGCGGTGCTGTGCCTCAACGTGTCCGCCGGCATCGGCGTGATCGGCATCGCCTCGCCCATGCTGCAGGAGATTTTTGGCGGCAGCCTGATCGGCCGCCCGGACGTTCCCTTCACCGCGCTCGATGCCACGCAAGGCCAGGCCGTGGCCGCCATCGCCGCGGGTTTCACCGGCCTCTTGTCGCTGTTCAATATTGGCGGGAGATTCTTCTGGGCCTCGCTCTCCGATCTGATCGGGCGCAAAACGACCTATTACACATTCTTCGCGCTCGGGATTTTGTTGTACGCGTCCGCGCCCTGGGCAGCGCATGCCGGATCCACGGCTTTGTTCGTGCTGGCGATCTGCATCATTCTATCGATGTATGGCGGCGGCTTCGCGACGATACCCGCCTATCTCGCCGACATATTCGGAACGCAATTCGTCGGCGCCATACATGGCAGGCTGCTCACGGCCTGGTCGACCGCGGGCATCGTCGGCCCGGTGGTGGTGAATTACATTCGCGAATTCGAGATCGCCGCCGGCGTGCCGCGCCAATCGGTCTATGACGTGACTCTTTATATCCTGGCGGGATTTCTGGTTATCGGGTTCCTGTGCAATTGGGCGGTGAAGCCGCTCAAGGAGACTCAGCAAATAACTTGGCTGGTGCAGCGTATGAATCGCCGTCCATATATTTTATTTTGGTTGCCTATCTGGACCGTTTTGCTGCTTCTTTATCTTACAAATTCCATCCCGAGTACTTCTGCATTAGGAGCGTTACTTTTTATTGTTATCCCAGTTGTGCAAACGATAACGGCGATCAAACGCCTTCACGACATGAATTTGGCAGGCTGGTTTGCGCTTTTGATCTATGTGCCATTTATTAACATCGTTTTTCTTCTCGCATTATTTCTCATTCCAGGAACTGCAGGTCCAAATCGCTTTGATCACGCGAGATGGTTCATGTCCGAGGAAGAGGTGGCGGCTCTGCAAGCCGCACCGGCTGCGAAGACCCATAGCCCCAAACCGGAATCGTTGAAGGCCGAGGCGGGTGCAAGCCTGCCGCTTGCCTGGGTTGCGGTGGGCATCCCCATCGCCTGGGGAGTCTGGGTGACGCTGAAAAGCGCGCTGGTGTTGTTCTGATAGGCGCACGTCTGAGCCTTAAGTGTCATGGCCCGCAACAGAGCGGGCCATCCAGGCGGGCGGAAGACTCATTTGCCGCGCAGACGCGCGGCGGCTGGGTGGCCCGATCAAGTCGGGCCATGACAAACTAGAAAAAAGGCGCCCGGAAGACCGGGCGCCTTTGTCGTCGTCATGCAGCGGCGAAATAATTCGTCGTCGTCGCCTTTTTTCTTTTGTGCCCGCGACAGAGCCGCGCCCAGAATATCGCCGAGGCTCGCACCCGAATCCGACGAGCCGTATTGCGCCACGGCTTCCTTCTCTTCGGAGATTTCGCGTGCCTTGATCGACAGCCCGATCTTGCGTCCCGTCTTGTCGGCCGAGGTGACGAGGGCATCGATCTTGTCGCCGACGCCGAAACGTTCGGGACGCTGATCGTTGCGGTCGCGTGACAGGTCCGCGCGGCGGATATAGGAACGCGCGCCGCCTTCCAGCGTGACTTCCAGCCCGCCTTCCTGCACTTCGGCGACGGTGACCGTCACGACATCGCCCTTCTTTAGCGCGGAGACTTTCGCCATCGGGTCGACCATCAATTGCTTCACGCCCAGGCTGATGCGTTCCTTCTCCGCATCGACGTCCAGCACTTTGACCTGAACGCTCTGGCCTTTCTGGAAGTCCTTCACGGCTTCATCGCCCGCCTTGTCCCAGGACAGATCCGAGAGATGGACCATGCCGTCGATGTCGCCGGGGAGGCCGACGAACAGCCCGAACTCGGTGATGTTGCGGATTTCGCCTTCCAGCACGTCGCCGGCAGGATGGTTCTCCGCGAACGCGGCCCAGGGGTTCTGCATGCATTGCTTCAGGCCGAGGCTGATGCGGCGCTTATTGGAATCGACTTCCAGCACCATCACCTCGACCTCCTGGCCGGGATTGACGATCTTGTTGGGGTGGACGTTCTTCTTCACCCAGCTCATCTCGGACACATGCACGAGGCCTTCGACGCCCGGCTCCAATTCAACAAAGGCGCCGTAATCGGTGACATTGGTGACCTTGCCCTTGAGCCGCGCGCCAACCGGATATTTGACGCCCACGCCTTCCCACGGATCGGTCTGCAACTGCTTCATGCCCAGCGAAATGCGCTGCGTGTCGTGGTTGACCTTGATGATCTGCACGGTGACGTTCTGGCCGACCGAGAGCACCTCGGTCGGATGGGACACGCGCCGCCAGGCGATATCGGTGACATGCAACAGACCGTCCACGCCGCCCAGATCGACGAAGGCGCCGTAATCGGTGATATTCTTGACGGTGCCTTCCAGCACTTGGCCCTCGGCGAGCGATGCCACAAGCTCGGAACGTTCCTCGGCGCGTTTCTCTTCCAGCACCGCGCGGCGCGACACCACGATATTGCCGCGGCGGCGATCCATTTTCAGGATCTGAAAAGGCTGCGGCATGTTCATCAGCGGGCCGACATCGCGCACGGGACGCACATCGACTTGGGAACCCGGAAGGAACGCCACGGCGCCGTCGAGATCGACGGTGAAGCCGCCTTTGACGCGCCCGAAGATCACGCCGCTGACGCGGCCCCCATCCTGGAATGCCTTTTCGAGGCGCGTCCAGCTTTCCTCGCGCCGGGCCTTGTCGCGCGACAGCACCGCTTCGCCGAGCGCATTCTCCACCCGCTCGACATAAACCTCGACCTCATCGCCCACCTTTATGGTGGTGTTCTGCCCGGGCGCGGAGAACTCCTTCACCGGTACGCGGCCCTCGGTCTTCAAGCCGACATCGACAACGACGAAATCATTCTCGACGGCGACGATGATGCCTTTGACCACGGCGCCTTCGGCAGGCGAGCGTTCGATATAGCTTTCTTCGAGCATGGCCGCGAAATCATCGCGGGTTGGGGTGAAAATGGATTCGGCAGGTCTGGCCATGGAGTCTCCCTAAGGTTGCGCATCGGCCGCAAGGGCCTGTGCCCAAGGAACCGGTTCCGGCTAAGCCGGCAGATGATGGAAATGACTATCGCAGGTCTCTCTGCGGCGCCGCCGGGCCTCCCTAGCCCCTGGGGCGGGCCGCGAGCGCTTTCTCGATCTTCTCATTCACCAGATCGAGGGCCTTCGCGAAGGCGGTCTCTATATCCAAATCGGAGGTGTCGAGCAAGACGGCGTCCTCGGCCTGCCGGAGCGGCGCGGTTTTACGCGACCGGTCGCGCTCGTCGCGGGCCAGAAGCTCCTGCTCGACCTCCTCGACATCGACCGGAGATGCGGGATCGCTGCCCTCCTTTAGCTGAGCCTTAAGCTCGAGCCAGCGCCTGAGCGCCCTGACCCCTGGGCGCGCATCGACAAAGAGCTTCGCGGTGGCATCGGGGCAGATGACGGTCCCGATGTCCCGCCCGTCGATCACCGCTCCTGGCGCTCCCCCCGGCGGGTGCGCAGCAAAATCGCGCTGGAATTGCATGATCGCCGAACGCACCTCGGGCATGGCGGCCACCCGGGATGCGGCCTCTCCCACGGCGACCGAGCGCAACCTTATATCGGTGCCTCCGACCGGATCGATGATGCGGGCAGAGCGAACGGCATCTTCGACACTGGACGGATCGCCTCCCGCATCGATCACCCCCAGGGCGACCAGGCGATACAACGCGCCCGAATCCAGATGCGCGAAGCCGAAATGGCGGGCCAGCCGGCGCGCCAGCGTGCCCTTGCCGCAGGCCGATGTCCCATCGATGGCGATGACGACGCTCATTTGGGGCCGGACCCGATATCGGCGCCGAGCCCGTTCATCAGCGACTGGAAATTCGGGAAGCTCGTGGCGATCATCGAGCTGTCATCGACGGTCACCGGCACGCGCGAAGCGAGGCCCATCACCAGAAAGCTCATGGCGATGCGGTGATCCATATGGGTGGCGACCTGGCCGCCGCCCGGGACGCCGCCCGCTCCGGCGCCTTCCACGATGAGGCCATCGGCGGTTTCCGAAACACGAGCGCCATTGCACTTGAGACCGGCGGCGACCGCGGCGAGGCGATCGCTTTCCTTGACGCGCAATTCTTCCAGCCCGCGCATCACCGTACGCCCTTCGGCAAAACACGCCGCGACCGCAAGCACGGGGTATTCGTCGATCATGGTGGGAGCGCGTTCGGGGGGCACATCCACACCTTTCAGTGCCGAATGGCGCACCATCAGATCGCCGACGGCATCGCCGCCATTGTCGCGGGCGTTGCGGATTTCGATATCGGCGCCCATCTCGCGCAAGGTTTCGATCAAGCCGATGCGACGCGGATTCAGCATGATGTTTTCAAGCAGGACCTCCGAGCCCGGCACGATGAGCGCAGCCACCAGCGCAAAGGCCGCCGATGACGGATCGCTCGGCACGTTGATGCGCGCCGGGATCAACTCAGCCTCTCCGGTGATCGAGATCGCGGTAGCACCGTCTTCAATCTCTTCAACGCTGATATCGGCACCGAAGGCCTTCAACATACGTTCGGTATGATCGCGGGTCGCCGCGCGCTCGATGATGGTGGAACGCCCCGGCACATTCAACGCCGCCAGGATGAGCGCCGATTTCACCTGAGCGGATGCGACTTGCAGCCGGTGTTCGATCGGCAGCGGCTGGCGCGCGCCGAAGAGCGTCAAGGGCAGTAGCCCCCCTTCGCGCGTTTCGGCCACCGCGCCGAATAAACCGAGGGGTTCGAGCACGCGACGCATCGGGCGGCGCTTCAGCGAGGCGTCCCCGGTAAAAATTGCCGTGATCGGCGTCGTTGCCATCGCTCCCATGGTCAGTCGGACGCCGGTGCCGGAATTGCCGAAATCCAGCACGTCGGGGGGCTGCGAGAAACCACCCACACCCACACCGTGGACGCGCCAGCTGCCGGCGCCGTCGCGCAGGACTTCGGCGCCCAGCATTCGCATGGCGGCGGCCGTGTTCAGCACGTCCTCCGCTTCAAGGAGGCCGGAAATCGCGGTTTCGCCGACCGTCAACGCTCCCAGGATGAGCGCGCGATGCGACACGGATTTGTCGCCCGGCGCCATCACCCTGCCCTTCAGGGGCGCGGATCTGCGCGCAGTCAAAGGCGTGAAATGTTGCGAAGCGGCCATCCGGGTTCCCACGACAGGCCCCTGATTGCCTAAACGAATAGATGGCCCGGTCAAGCCCAGGGAATCGACTTTGACAGCCCCCCCGGTTCATGGCAAACCCACCGCCCCTTAGTCCACATGCGGGAAGAACCAGCTTGATCAAGCCCGATCTTGGAACCAAACGCGTCTGCCCCAGTTGCGCGGCTCGTTTTTACGACCTGCAGAAGCGCCCGATCGAATGTCCCAAATGCGCCTTCTCCTTCGAACCCGAAATGCTTCTGAAGCAGCGCCGCGCGCGCGTGCCTGAACCGGCGAAGCCGGTGGTGGCGGAAGCCGAAGACGAGGAAGTCGAAGAGACCGAGGACGAGGAGGTCGAGGAAGAGGCGGCAGCCGAAGACGAGGCTGAGGAAGAGGAAGTCGTCGAGGCCGAGCCTTTGGTCGAGGCCGATGCTGAAGCCGAAGGCGAGGAAGGCGAACCCGCCGCGGCCGAGGAAACCACCGAAGCGGAAGAATTCGAAGAAGAAATCGAAGACGAGGAAGAGGAAGACGACAATCTGCTCGAGGAGGTGGAGGAGGACGAAGACGACGTCTCCGGCATCATCGATGCGGATATCGAGAAGGACGAGCCGTAAGCATTTTCAGGCGAAGTGCCCGGCGCGCTTCGCGCGCCTTATGTTAAAATGGGCGGCAAAGCCGCCTGGGCGGTTCGCCGTAGACGTGGGGCCATAGCTCAGCTGGGAGAGCGCTTGAATGGCATTCAAGAGGTCAGCGGTTCGATCCCGCTTGGCTCCACCAATTAAATCAATATGTTAGTTGGCGATATGGCCGGGGAGACCCGCCCATTTTCATGCTGGGGTAACGCCAGGGGTAACTGCCCCTCCGGGCCCGCCCCGCCCACGACCCTCCTACCCTGAGGCCTATTCCTCCGT
>DASQIQ010000094.1:0-5754 GCA_035631495.1 Micropepsaceae bacterium | reverse complement strand
CCTGAAGGCCGATTACGCCGAGGCCTGGCATAATCGGGCAGTGGCTTTGATGATGGCGCAAAACTACGCCGACGCCGAGGCGGGCTTACGCCGCGCGCTGTCCTTGAAAGCGGATTATCCCGATGCCTTGGAACATCTTGGCGTCACGCTCGCGGCGCTGGGACGCCACGAAGAAGCCCTCCAGAATTATGATGCGGCGGCAAAGCTCGATCCTTCCGGCGCCCAGCTCTTCTGCCGCCGGGCCGATTCACTGCTGCGGCAGGGGGCGTTCGCGGATGCTGTTCTCGATTATGACCGGAGCCTGGCGAGCGACCCCAGCAATCCCGACGCGTGGCACAATCGTGGCAGCGCGCTGCTAGCGCTCAAAGATCATGCCGGGGCTCTGGCGAGCTATGATCAAGCGCTCGCGGCAAGGCCCAACCATATCGAAGCCTTGAAGAGCCGCGGCGTCCTGCTGACCATGTTGCAGCACTATCCGGACGCGGAGACGGCTTTCGAGCGAGCCCTCTCCATTAGCCGAGACGATGCCGATGCGTGGCTGGGGCGCGCCAATGCTCTCTCGCGCATGGAGCGCAATGAAGAGGCGCTCGCGAACTATGACGAGGCTCTGCTGTTGCGGCCGAACGACGAGAACGGACTCTTCAACCGCGCCAATGTCCTGTCGCTTCTGAAGCGATTCGAAGACTCCGCGCGCGATTGCGAGACGCTGCTTAGCCTCAATCCCGATTATCCCTATGCGCGCGGCTTGTTGATGCATGCGCGTTTGCATTGCTGTGATTGGCGCAAGCTGGACGAGGCGCGCGCGATCATCGCAACGAACGCGCGGCGCGGTGCGAGCGTCATTCACCCGTTCGGTCACCTCGCAATCTCCGCCTCTCCGGAGGAGCAACTGCAATCCGCGCGGATTTTCGCGCGCAATCTTCACGCCGAATCGCCCGCCCCTCTATGGCGAGGCGAGCGCTATCGCCACGACAAGATCCGCATCGCCTATTTGTCCGCCGATTTCTATGCGCATGCGACGGCGTTCCTGATGGCCGGCGTGTTCGAGCATCATGATCGGGAACGGTTTGAGACCTTTGCAATCTCGTTCGGGCCCAACGACAGAAGCGATATTCGTGCGCGTCTGGAAGCTGCCTTCGACGGCTTCCTCGATATGCGCAAAGAGAGCGATGCGAATATCGCCTCAAGATTGCGCGAGATGGAAATCGACATCGCCGTCGACCTGAAAGGATATACGGGCGGCGCCCGTCCCGGCATCCTTGCCTTTCGCCCAGCGCCGGTTCAACTCCACTATCTGGCCTATCCCGGCAGCATGGGCGTGGATCATATCGATTACCTGATCGCCGACCGGATCGTCATTCCCGATGCGGAACGGCGCTTCTATACCGAACAGATCGTCTATCTTCCCGGCACTTACCAATGCAATGACTCGCGCCGGCAGGTCGCCGAACGCGTCCCCAACCGGGCGGAAGCCGGTTTGCCGGAAAAGGGTTTCGTCTTCTGCAGCTTCAACGGCGGCCACAAGGTGATGCCCGAGATCTTCGATGTGTGGATGCGCCTGCTGCGGAGCGTTGAGAACAGCGTCCTATGGCTGTATCAGGAATATCCGTGTGCCGCGGCGAACCTCCGCCGTGAGGCTGAGCGGCGTGGCGTGGCGCCCGAGCGCATCATTTTCGCCGGGCGCGCCGATTTGCCGGCCCATCTGGCGCGACTGAAGCTGGCTGATCTTGTGCTTGACACCCTTCCCTATGGTGCGCACACAACCGCGAGCGACGCATTGTGGGTGGGCGTGCCCGTTCTGACTTGCATCGGCCACACTTTCGCGGGACGCGTCGCGGCCAGTCTCTTGACGGCCATCGATTTGCCGGAACTGATCACCACTTCGCTGGAACAATATGAGGCTTTGGCGCGCAATCTTGCCAAGGATGGTCCTGAACTCACTCGATTGAAGGCAAAGCTGGTGCGGAACCGCGACACATCAACGCTTTTCGACACCGCACGGATCACGCGTGAGCTGGAAGCGGCTTACCGCGAGATGTGGGAGCGGCAGCAACGCGGCGAGCCGCATGCAAGCTTTGCCGTCGCTGCGCACGCGGCGCCCGTCTTGTCATGAACGATGCGCTGTTGCAAAGCGCGGTGCGCGCCCATCAGGCGGGCAATCTCGCGGAGGCCGCCCGGCTTTACGGCGAGGTTCTGCGCTCCAATCCGCGGCATTTCCCCGCCATGTATGCGATGGGGTTTCTCCATTACCAAATCGGGCGCTTTGAAGAAGCAAACCGCATCATTGGCGACGCGCTTCGCATCAATCCGCGGTCGCCCGAAGCCTTCTTTACGCGCGGCTGCGCCTTGCAGCGCTTGAACCGTGCCGCCGAAGCGCTGGTCTGCTTCGATTCTGCGCTCGCGCTGAAACCCGATCTCGTCGAGGCCCAGAACAATCGCGGCATGGCATTGATGGCGCTCAATCGCGACGAGCAGGCGCTCGACAGCATCGAGGTGGCTCTCGCGCTCGATCCGTCGAACGCAGGCGCGTGGAACAATCGCGGCTGCGTTCTTGAGAAAATGGGCCGGCATGAAGAGGCGCTCGTCTGTTTTGGAAAGGCCATTGCGATCCAGCCACGCTCCACAGAAGCCCTCATCAATCATGGCTCGGCCCTCGCCTCCTTGAAGCGTTTCGAGGACGCGGCCACCGACTTCGCCAAGGCGCTCGCCATCGAACCCGAGCATCCCTATGCACGGGGAAACCTCGTCCTCTTCCGCATGCACGCCTGCGACTGGCGCCACTTCGCCCGCGACAAGGCTGAGATCGCAGCGGCTTTGCGTGACGGAAAACGCGCCATCTATCCCTTCGTCAATGCCGCGCTGTCAGACTCCATGGCCGAGCAACTGCAATGCGCGCGCATTTGGGCCGCTCACGATGCGCCCGCCTCGCCAACTCCGCTTTGGCGCGGCGAGACCTATCGTCACGAGCGGATTCGGCTCGCCTATGTGTCGGCGGATTTCCATGCCCATGCGACGGCCGCGTTGGCGGCCGGCGTCTTCGAGAGCCACGATCGCAACCGCTTTGAAACCGTCGCGATTTCCTTTGGCAAGGACGACGGAAGCGACATGCGCGCGCGCGTCCGCCGTGCTTTCGACCGCTTTATCGACGTTCGCGAAAAGAGCGATGCGGAAATCGCTTCATTGATGCGGCAGATGGAGATCGACATCGCCGTCGATCTCAAAGGCTATACGCTGCATCACCGCTCCGGAATTTTTGCGCACAGACCTGCGCCTGTTCAGGTGAGCTATCTTGGATATCCGGGCACCATGGGCGCGCCCTATATCGATTACATTCTCGCCGATCGCATCGTCATTCCGGAGAACCGCCTGTCTTTTTACACGGAGCAGGTCGTCTATCTGCCCGATTGCTATCAATGCAACGACGTCCTTCGCCCGATCGCGGAACCACCCACGCGCGCCAAAACAGGATTACCGCAAGCCGGGTTCGTTTTTTGCTGCTTCAACAACAATTTCAAAATCGCGCCGGAGATCTTCGCGGTTTGGATGCGCCTGCTGCACGAAGCTCCGCAAAGCGTGTTCTGGCTGCTCGAAGACAATCCGGATGCCATGCGCAACTTGCGGCGCGAAGCCCATGCGCGTGGCATTGATCCCGACCGTTTGATTTTCGCACCCCGCATGTCCGCGGCCGATCATCTGGCGCGGCATCGCCTTGCCGATCTGTTTCTCGACACGCAACCCTATGGGGCGCACACGACGGCGAGCGATGCTCTTCGAGCAGGCCTACCGGTCTTGACAGTCGAGGGTCCTACCTTTGCGGCGCGCGTCGCCGCTAGCCTGCTGCATGCGGTCGGCATGCCGGAACTCGTGACCCCATCACTGCAGGCCTATGAAGAAGCCGCGCTTGCGCTTGCGCGCAATTCCGCTTCGCTCGGCGCGCTCAAAACAAAGCTTGCGCGCAATCTGCCAACGCATCCGCTGTTCGATACCCAGCGGTTCACGCGCAATCTGGAGACCGCCTACGCGATCATGTGGCAGGGCCGCCAACGTGGCGAAACGCCACGAAGCTTTTCCCTCGATCAAAATCCCCCTTCTTCGGTCGCGCCGCAAAATGCCGCGCAGCCGAGACAAATCGCGGAATCGGCAATTTCGGCCTTCGCGCAAGGCTGCGACTTGGCGGGCCAGAACCGCTTGATCGAGGCGCTCGCACGCTTCGACGATGCGCTTTCCATCGAGCCGCGCTTCGCCGAAGCCCTCACCAATCGGGGCGCGGTGCAGCTCGCACGCAAAAAGCCGGAGGAGGCGCTTGTCAGTTTCGACGCGGCGCTCGCCATCGATCCCGGACTCCTCGAAGCCTGGAACAATCGCGGCAATGTGCTTTCCGCGCTGGGCCGTTATGACGAGGCCGTGGCGAGCTATGACCGCGTCTTGGCGGCGCGGCCCCAGCTTTTCGAGGCACAGGTCAACCGCGGCACCGCACTGCTCGCATCGTGGCGCGCCGGAGAAGCCTTTGCGAGCTATGACAGAGCCGTTCGAATCAATCCCGATGACGCCAACGCGCTGAACGGACGCGCCAATGCGCTGTTCGAGCTCAAGCGTTTCGAGGAGGCGATCGGTGATTACGAGGGCGTGCTGCGCCTCGACCCGGAACACGCTTATGTCGCCGGCAACCTCGCCTTTTCCCGGCTGCATTGTTGCGACTGGCGTTTTTTGAATGAAGATCGCGAATGGCTGAAAACCGCCATCAGCCGATCGGTGCCGGTGATCAATCCTTTCCAGAATCTGGCGCTGTCCAGCTCTGCATCTGTCCAGAAGCAATGCGCCGCGCTCTGGGTCGCGGACAAATATCCTGCCGCGCCAAGACCGCTCTGGAACGGCGAGCACTATGACCACGACAGAATTCGCATCGCCTATCTTTCCGCGGATTTTCGCGACCATGCCGTCGCGCAATCCTTGGCCGGCGTGTTCGAAGAACACGATAGGACGCGCTTTGAAATCATCGCGGTTTCCTGGGGGCCGCCGGACGAAAGCCAGATGCGCATCCGCCTTGCCGGCGCGTTTGACCGCTTCATCAACGCCGATGGGACGAGCGATTCCGAGTTCGCGCGGCGTTTGCGGGAGATGGAGGTCGATATTGCCGTCGATCTGATGGGCTTTACCGGGGAATGCCGCCCGAACGTCCTGGCGCTACGGCCCGCGCCGATCCAAGTGAATTATCTCGGCTTCCCCGGCACCATGGGTGCGCCCTATATGAATTGGCTGATCGCCGATCGCACGGTGATCCCCGAAAGCGACAGACAGCATTACAGCGAAGACATCGTCTATCTGCCCGATTGCTATCTGCCGACCGATTCCAAACGGCGCATTGCGAACGCGCCCACCCGCGATGAGGCCGGTCTGCCGGAAACAGGCTTTGTCTTTGCATCCTTCAACAACAGTTACAAATTTTCACCGGAGCTGTTCGACATCTGGATGAGGCTCCTGCGCGCCGCCGATGGAAGCGTGTTGTGGCTGTCGTCGGTCAACGCGGCAGCGGCGCGCAATCTCAAGCGCGAAGCGCAAGCCCGCGGCGTCGATGCCGATAGGCTCGTCTTCGCGCCCTTCCTGGCGAGGAGGGAAGATCATCTGGCGCGCCTGAGCCTTGCCGATCTCTTTCTCGACACGCTTCCCTATAATGCGCATGCGACGGCGGCCGACGCCTTATGGGCTGGGGTTCCGCTCGTCACCACTCCCGGGCGCACCTTTGCAGGGCGCGTT
>DASQIQ010000093.1:0-8414 GCA_035631495.1 Micropepsaceae bacterium | reverse complement strand
CATGCGAATTGAGCGACCAAACCCTGACAAAGCTGCTCGAAGTCCGCGAAATGATCTGCGCAGCCGTACACCCAGCCCACATTGAACTACAGGCTAAATTCAGGGCTGCCTTAGAAGCTTCAGCAGGCGGTGCGCCACTACGTTCAGATTAAACTCACCGTCAATCGTAGTGCGCCCCTGCCATAGCGGCTCCCCCCTTTCCACCGGTTGACCACGCGGAGGGAACTTTCGGCAAATTTGCAACATCCTGTGGCTTTGCTACACTACGCTCTAAGAGCGCCATCAACCGATTCTGGAATTCGAGCCCCAAAGGCCCTATGGCAAGCACGTCCGTGTTTCGTTCGCGCGTTCTCGGCGGTCCGTACCAGCTGCTGAGGGCGGTATCGCGCTCATCGCTCATCGCGCTTGTCATCGCCGCCGCCGCCATCGTTTCGGGCGTCCTGACCTATCTGACCATCACCGGCCTTGCCCCTTACAATCCCACGCCCGCCACGATGGTCGTGCTCATCGTGGTCGACCTGTCTTTGGTCTTGGCGCTGGCGGGCCTGATCGTCTGGCGGCTGACGCGGCTCTGGACCGAGCGGAGGAGCGGCGCGGCCGGGTCCAAGCTGCATTTGCGGCTCGTGGCTATGTTTTGCGCCATTGCGGTGATGCCGGCCATCCTGGTGGCGATCTTCGCCGCGGTGTCCTTGAACCTCGGCATCGAAGCGTGGTTCTCCGAACGGGTGCAGACGGCGCTGGCCAATTCGGTGAGCGTCGCGGACGCCTATGTGGCGGAGCACAAGGAAGTCATCAAAGGCGACATCCTGGCGATGGCCTCCGATCTCAACCGTGCCGGTCCGCTGGTTCAGGGGGACCAGAAACGCATCGTCGAGATTCTCGAGACCGAAGCGAAAATTCGGGCGCTTCCGGCCGTCTACGTCGTCGACTCCACGGGGCGGACCCTGGCGAGCGCCAAGCTGCGTTCGATGCCCGACCGCGGTCCGGTCAGTCCCGACCAGCTCGATTCCGCCAAGGACGGCCAGGTCGTGGTGCTTGCCGATTCCAACGAGAAGGCGGTCTCCGCGTTGGTGAAGCTGGACGCCTTCGTCGACGCTTATCTTCTAGTCACGCGCGCGGTCGATCCCCAGGTGCTGGACCATCAGCGCGGCACCCATGATGCCGTCTCCGAATATCAGCGCCTCAACCAGAACCGCTCCGAGATCCAGCTCACCTTTGCCGCCCTCTATGTCGTCGTCGCCATGCTCATTCTTCTGGCCGCGGTGTGGCTGGCGCTGTGGGCGGCCAACCGCATCGTCACCCCGATCGGACGCCTCGCGGGCGCGGCGGAGCGGGTCTCCGAGGGCGATTTGCGCGTGCGCGTGGCCGTGGGTCAGGACGATGACGAGATCAGCTCGCTGTCCGAGACCTTCAACCGCATGACCTCCCAGCTGGAAGCCCAGCGCAAAGAACTGATCGACGCCAATTTCCAGCTCGATTCACGCCGGCGTTTCACAGAAGCCATGCTCGCCGGGGTCTCCGCCGGCGTGGTGGGGCTCGACGGGGAAGGGCACATCACCCTGATCAACCGCATGGCGTCGCGCATGCTGAACGCAAGTCCCGAAGACGTCGAATCCCGCCATTATTCCGAATGCATCCCCGAACTCGCCGGGCTCATCCGCCGCGCCATCGCCGAGCCTTCGGGCCGTGCCGGAGGCGAGGTGGACGTGCGCCGGGACGGAGCGCTCCGGCATTTGAACGTTCAGGTGTCGAGCGAGGCGGGCGACAAGGCGCATGGCTTTGTCGTCACCTTCGACGATATCACCGATCTCGTGTCCGCGCAGCGAACGGCCGCCTGGGCCGATGTGGCGCGGCGCATCGCCCATGAGATCAAGAATCCGCTGACCCCGATCCAACTCTCCGCCGAGCGCCTGCAACGCAAATATGCCGGCGAAGTGTCGAGCGACCCGGAGGTGTTCGCGCAGTGCACGGACACCATCATCCGCCAAGTCAGCGACATCGGGCGCATGGTCGACGAGTTTTCCTCCTTCGCGCGCATGCCCGCGCCCGTGATCCGCAAAGAGGAAGCCCAGGAGCTCGTCCGGCACGCGGTCTTCCTGCAGCGCGTCGCCCAGCCCCAGATCGCCTTTGAAGTGACCGCGCCAAGCGAACCGATCATCTTCGACTGCGACGGAAGGCTGGTGAGCCAGGGCCTGACCAATGTGCTCAAAAACGCCGTCGAGGCGATCTCGGTGCGCATGGCGAACCGCGATTCCGTGCCCGGCCGCATCGCCATCGATTTGAGCGTCAAAGGCGGGCGGCTGATCATCTCCATTCGCGACAATGGCATCGGCCTGCCGGCGGAGAACCGCCACCGGCTCACCGAGCCTTATGTCACGACGCGCGCCAAGGGTACCGGCCTTGGTCTTGCCATCGTGCGCAAGATTCTCGAAGACCATGGAGGGGAGTTGTTGCTGGAGGACGCAGCCAAGGATTCATCGGGTGAATCGGGCGGCGCAACCGTACGCATGGTGTTTCCGCTGCGGCGGCCAGCCAAAACAGAACAGGGGATGATGCATGAAACCGAACGGGTCGCTGGTCTCGTCTGAGATCCTGGTGGTCGACGACGAAATCGACATACGCGAATTGATGGCCGGCATCCTCTCCGATGAGGGCTATGAAACCCGCGTGGCCTCCGATTCAGACGGCGCGCTGCACGCCATCGCCCAAAGGCGGCCTCATCTGGTCGTGCTCGATGTCTGGCTGCAGGGCAGCCGTCTGGACGGCATCCAGGTGCTGGACGTTCTGCAGCGCGAGCATCCCGACTTGCCGGTCGTCATCATCAGCGGCCACGGCACCATCGAGACCGCCGTCGCCGCGATCAAGAAAGGCGCCTACGACTTCATCGAGAAGCCCTTCAAGGCCGACAAATTGTGCCACACGGTACGGCGTGCCCTCGAGGCGGCGCGGCTCAGGCGCGAAGTCGAAGAGCTGAAGCTCAAGGCCGGCGACGAGACCGAGCTTTGCGGCACGTCCACCGCGATCGCGCAGTTGCGCCAGCTTGTCGACAAGATCGCCCCAACCGGAAGCCGCGTGCTGATGACCGGCCCTTCCGGTTCCGGCAAAGAGGTCACGGCCCGCCTGATCCACGCGCTCTCGCGCCGCGCCGGCAACGCCTTTGTCGCCATCAATTGCGCCATGATGGCCCCGGCCCGCATCGAGGCGGAGCTGTTCGGGGTCGAAACCGATTCGATGCGCAAGATCGGGGTTCTGGAGCTCGCCCATGGCGGGACGCTGTTCCTCGACGAAGTGGCCGATATGCCCCTTGAGACGCAGGGAAAGATCCTGCGCGTGCTGATCGACCAGACCTTCCAGCGCGTCGGCGGCTCGACGCGGGTGCAGGTGGATGTGCGCGTGATCTCCTCCTCGACCCGCGATTTGCGCCACGAAATCGACGCTGGGCGCTTCCGCGAAGACCTTTATCACCGGCTGAACGTCGTGCCGGTGCGCGTGCCATCGCTTGCCGATCGCCGCGAGGACATCCCTCTGCTGGTTGCCCATTTCATGAAGCGGCTGTCGGCGGCCTCTGGGCTCGCCATGCGCGAGGTCTCGGACGAGGCCATGGCGGTGCTGCAGGCCTATAATTGGCCGGGCAATGTGCGCCAGCTCCGCAACATCGTCGAGCGGCTGCTGATCCTGGCGACGGACGATGCCGCCAGCGCGATTTCGGCCGATCTGCTGCCCTCGCATTTCAACGGCAGTTCCTCTCCTTGGGCCCAAGGGGCCAAGCCCGACCTGATCATTTCGCTTCCCTTGCGCGAGGCGCGGGAGATTTTCGAGCGCGAATATCTGCTGGCGCAGATCAACCGCTTCGGGGGCAACATCTCCCGCACGGCATCCTTCGTCGGCATGGAGCGCTCGGCCCTGCATCGCAAGCTGAAATCCTTAGGCGTGGGGCCGGCCCGGCTCGAACAGCCCTTCAACGCGTGATCGGCCTCACATGAGCCGTTCTCTTCTGCGGATCGTTTCGGCCCTGGCGGCGTTGGGAAGCGCCGTTCCCGCCTTTGCTCAGGTTCCGGCGCTGAGCGTTTCGGGCGCCAAGACCGCCGATTATCTCCAGCAATGCGAGCGCGACCGCAATGTGTGCCGCGATTTCACCAACAATGTTCTGCAAATCATGACCGCGGCGGCGACCTTGGGCCAAGCCAAGCTCTATCGAGGCTGCGCCGTCTTGCCGCTCAATGCCGACGATACGGGCAAGCTCATCGAGCAAATTCGCACCCGTCCGCAAGCGGCAGGCGCCTACGCATCGGACGATATCGCCAAGGCCGCGGAATATCTTTGGCCCTGCAAATGAGCTCGCGCACGAGCCACGCACGCGCCACACCGGCCGGGCGCATTGCCTATGTCGACGGGCGTTATCTGCCCCATGGCGGCGCCTCGGTTCATATCGAGGATCGAGGGTTGCAATTCGCCGATTCCATTTACGAGGTGTGCGCCATCATCGAGGGCGCGCTGATGGACGAGGAGGGGCATCTGGACCGCCTCGAACGCAGCCTCGGCGCGATCGAGATGCGTATGCCGCTCGCGCGCGGGGCGCTGAAAATCGTCATGCGCGAGATGATCCGCCGCAACCGGTTGAAGGACGGGCTGCTCTATCTCCAGGTGACGCGGGGCGCCCATAAGCGCGATCACCCATTTCCCAAATCCCACCGCAGCACGCTCATCATGACGGCGCGCCCGGTCAATATGGCCGCCGTCGAGAAACGCCGCGCGGAAGGCATCGCCGTCGTCACGCTGCCCGACATCCGCTGGGGACGCTGCGACATCAAAGTCACCGGCCTCCTTCCCAACGTCATGGCGAAAAGCCAGGCGCGCAAGCTTGGCGCCTTCGAAGCCTGGCTCGTCGACCGCGATGGGTTCATCACCGAGGGCAGCTCGACGAATGCCTGGATTGTGACGGGGGAGGGCGTCTTGGTGACGCGAAAGCTCTCCAACAGCATCCTGGCCGGTGTCACGCGCCTGGGCGTGCTTGCAGCCTTGGCGCGCGAGGGCTTCAATGCCATCGAAGAGCGCGCCTTTACCGCCGAGGAGGCTTACGCCGCTCGTGAAGCTTTTATGACCTCCGCGTCAGGCGGAGTCATCCCCATCGTCACCATCGACGGACGGACCGTCGGAAACGGCAAGCCTGGGGCGGCCACGCAACGGGTGCACGCGCTTTATTCCGAGTTCGCTCGCGCCGCCGCGCAGGCCTGAGGTTTTGCCTCTTCGCAATTGCCCGCAACGCCTATATGGTTTGCACGCGCGGAGATATTCCCGCGTCCGCCCGCGTGTTCGCGCGCTCGGTCCATAAAAAATGGGGTTCACCCATGAGTGAAAAGCCTGCAAATCTTCAAGACACATTTCTCAACGCCGTACGCAAAAGCAAAACCTCCGTCACCATTTACCTCGTGAACGGAGTCAAGCTCCAAGGCAACATCACCTGGTTCGATAATTTTTGCGTGCTGCTGCGCCGCGATGGCCAGGTGCAGCTTGTCTACAAGCACGCGATCTCCACCGTCATGCCGATGGGACCGGTCCAGCTGCAGGACGAAGCGCCCGGCCACGGGGAAGCTTGACGCGCTCGAAATCCGCTCACGCGGGGGGCGCCAAGACAGGACGCGCAGGCCACGCGTCGCGCGAAACGCGGCGCGCCATCGTGCTTCATGTCGCCAAGAAAACAGGCGCCGATTCAAGCCGAAGCGAAGCATCGCGGCTCCAAGAGGCGGTGGCGCTGACCGCCGCCATCGGCCTTCTCGTGGAGGAGGCGGTTATCGCCGGCATCGGCCGGGCGACCCCGGCGACGCTGATCGGTGCAGGCAAGGTCGAAGAGATCAAATCGCTTTGCAATTCCGTCGAACCGGAGGTGGTCGTGGTCAACGCCGCCGTTTCCCCGGTGCAGCAGCGCAATCTGGAGAAGGCGTGGGGCGCCAAGGTGCTCGACCGCACGGCGCTCATTCTGGAGATTTTCGGCGAGCGGGCCCGCACGCGCGAAGGGCGGCTGCAGGTTGAGCTCGCCCATCTGACCTATCAGCGCTCGCGTCTGGTGCGCAGCTGGACCCATCTCGAACGCCAGCGCGGCGGCTTTGGCTTTCTCGGCGGGCCGGGCGAAACCCAGATCGAAACCGACCGTCGCCTGATCGGCGAACGCATCGCCAAGATCAAGCGTGAGCTGGAGGAGGTCAAACGCACCCGCGGCCTGCACCGCAAGGCCCGGAAACGCGTGCCTTATCCGGTGGTTGCGTTGGTTGGTTACACCAATGCGGGAAAATCGACCTTGTTCAACCGGCTCACCTCCGCCGAAGTGCTCGCCAAGGACATGCTGTTCGCCACCCTGGACCCCACCATGCGGGGACTGAAGCTGCCGTCGGGGCGTCGCATCATTCTCTCCGACACCGTTGGTTTCATTGCCGATCTCCCCACCCAGCTGGTGGCGGCATTCCGCGCCACGCTGGAGGAGGTGCTGGAGGCCGAACTCATCCTTCATGTCCGCGATGCCGCCCATGACGAGTCAGAGGCTCAGAAGGCGGATGTCCTCCATGTGCTGCAGGAGCTGGGCATCGAGAAGGACGAGCGGCGCATCGTCGAGGTGCTCAACAAGATCGACCTGCTCGAGCCCGAAACGCGTAGCAGCCTGCTTGCCAGAAACCTCGTGAAAACGCGGATGTTGACGGGCGAACAGGTCGCGGTTTCCGCGATCACCGGGGCCGGACTGGACAGGTTGCTGCAGCTCATCGATGCCCTGCTTGGCAGCCAGGAACAGACGCTGCGGCTAACCTTGGCGGTGGAAGACGGGGCAGGGCTCGCATGGGCCCATAAGAACGGGCGCGTTGTGGAACGCCGGCAAGGTGAAAAGGGCATCTATCTGATCATCGCCGGCGATGCCGCGACTGTGGATCGATTCTCCGTCCGCTTTCCCGGCCGGATCACGATTATCGATTCGGATCAGCGCCGTAGAGCGATATCCTCGTAACTTCCATAAGACTTATCCACAGCCTTTGGTTATGTGGATGCCATTGGCATTCCCACGCTTGCGGGAGCATGACAGAAGCAAATTCTTCAGCGCTTTACGGAGATATCTTCGTGATTCATATCCACAGCCTGTGGACATGTGGATAAGCGGGCAAAACTAAGATTGTCATTCCCGCGTAAGCGGGAATCCGAAGCATGCAGCAGCATGCAGCCTATTCAGATGCCCGCCTCCGCGGGCATGACAATTCGCTTTTGCGTCTTCGCGGGAATGACAGCAGCGGGTTGCTAGACCTCAGCGCGTTTGGCGTCCTGCCAGAGCGCTTCCATCTCTTCGAGGCTGGCCTCATCCAGTGTTCGCCCTCGCGCCGCAAGACCGGCCTCGATCGCCTTGAAGCGCCGCACGAATTTTGCGTTGGCCGCACGCAAGGCGTCCTCCGGATCGAGCTTCAGATGGCGCGCCAAATTCGCCATGGCAAAGAGCAGATCGCCGAATTCCTTGGCCACATGTTTGACATCGCCGGACGCCGCCGCCTCGGCAAGTTCGCGGGTTTCCTCGGCGATTTTGTCGGTGACCGTGACCGCGCTCGGCCAGTCGAAGCCCACCTGAGCGGCGCGGTTCTGCAGTTTCACGGCGCGCATCAGTGCGGGCAGGGCGCTCGGCACATCGTCCAGCAGGCTTTCAGGCCTGGTGGATTTCCCGGCCCGTTCGCGGCGCTTGATCTCATCCCAGGCCAGCACCACGGCCGCCGGTGTCTTCGCGCCGCCCGTTGCAAAGACATGGGGATGGCGGCGGATCATCTTGTCGCAAATCGCGCGCACGACAGCGGTAAAGGCAAAGAGGCCTTGCTCATTGGCCATTTGGGCGTGGAAGACCACCTGCAGCAGCAGATCGCCGAGTTCGTCCTTCAGCGCGGCATAGTCTTCGGCTTCGATGGCCGAGGCGACCTCATAGGCTTCCTCGATCGTGTAAGGCGCGATGGTGGAGAAGTTCTGCTCCAGATCCCACGGGCAGCCCCGGATCGGATCGCGCAGACGGCGCATGATGGCCAGGAGTTCGGCGATATCGCCGAGGCTGGGCTCGTTGTCGGCTTCCTCGGCGGTCTTGGTATCGGTCATGGGCGGGCAAATTAGGATAGGGGCCGGGACAGTCCAATGGTTGGGGACGGCTATCCAGAGGTTTCGGCGGGTAATCTAAATATCGTATAAGCAATATTATGGGAAATTATGCCACGGCCTTCGGCTTAGTGCTGATTTTGCGGCAAACCATCGGCGATTTCGTAGTAGTCGCCCTTGTCGGCCACGTAGATATGTTTCGCTAAGCTCGTGCCGGTCGGGCGTTCAAACGCGCCCATGGCGATAGCAATCGTGCCCTTCTCAATGGCATCCCAGAAGAGAAAAGAGCCGCACGTCGAACAGAAACCTCG
>DASQIQ010000092.1:0-21416 GCA_035631495.1 Micropepsaceae bacterium | reverse complement strand
TTTTTTGTCGGTCTTCGGTCTCACGGGGCGAACGGTTTTTTTCATCATCGTCTTGGCGCTCGGATGGGCTGCACCTGTACTGCTTCGGCGTATCTATCGCTTGATCGAGCGCCCCTTTATTGGGATTCCGATCTATCTCGCCGCGCTCATCGTGTGTTCGACGTGGTTCTTTTGGTCGGCGAGCTATCTATTCTTACCGAATTACTTCGATCTCGTTGAACCCGCGATAGCTGTTCAATCCGCTCTTCTGTTGCAAGGCCGGCCGATCTATCCAGCGTGGGACGCCGGTCAGGGCGTTTACGGTATGATCTATGGTCCGGTTCTCTATTTTGTGCACGCAGCCGTGCTGCTGGTGAGCAAGAGCATTCCAGCAACCAAATTTGCCGGGATAGCCGCTGCGTGGGCAGCCCTCCTCGTTATAGCGTTGGATGCCAGAAAAACGATCCGCGATAGTAGGATCGTGTTGCTCGTTTTGGGATGCATTATTCTCATCTTTTTTAAGATACTCCCTTTCACGTTCTCAAATCGTCCCGATCCCTTGCTCATTCTATTGAGCGCCCTTGCTGGTTTGGCGCTTCGCTTGCCGAAATACGAGGCCGCGCTGGCAATCGGCTTGGTCGCCGGTCTCGCTGTCGGATTGAAACCTCATGGTGCGCTGTATTGCACTCCAGCCGCCGTAGCACTCTTGGTGCGCGAGGCTTCATCATGGGCGACAGGACTTCGTCTGGGTGGCGTGATTTTCGCAGTCGCGGCGGCTGTTGCGATAGCTCCATTCCTGCACCCGTCTGTCAGTCTGACGCACTACCTTGCATATATGGCGATCACGGCGGGACACGGTCTGTCCCGTGATAACTTCGTCGAAAACCTCATTTTCTTCGCGCTGATGATTGCGCCGGGCACTATGATATTGGTGGTCCGACGACCATTATTAGGGCGCGAAATCCAGTTATCCGGGGCGGCGCTAATCGTTTGTGGTGTCATCGCCGCCGCGGTTGGCGCGAAGAACGGTGCGGGCGTTCAGCATCTTCTTCCTTTTCTCCCGCCGGCGGCACATCTCACGCTCCAGATCGCAAGGCTCGAGCCTAGACGCCCAGATCAGCCGATTAACGGCCGAGCAGTCGCGCTTGGTTTTTTTGCTCTTTACCTCTGCGTTCTTGGCCCTAGGTTGGTCGGCTACTCGCTGATGATGAATCACATTTTCGACGACTCGTCACCAGAGTGGTTGAAAGTCGCGGAGGTCGATAAATTATATTCAATGTACCCCCAGGCCGAGATGGGGGTATCGGACACCAGAAACTATAGGTCGACATTCTATCGCGTAATCGGGGTGGTACGAGGCACGCCCGTGCATCTCGAATTTCCGTTTCTGATGGACATACGCGCCGTCGGCCTAGGAGAAGATGCTGCCCAGAAATTTGTGGAGGATTGCAAAGTCCCCGAGTGGATTCTGCCCGTTGCCGGAATCCCGTTTTCATTACGCGGCGCCTATGAATATCAGGGGCGATATGACACGCTCATTTCGGATAAGTTCCGTCAGGCCTTCGCTCACAATTATCACGTCGTATTCTCCGGCAAATATTACAACGTGTGGGGTTGCCGATAGCCGCGCCGCCTGGCGATTTGAACGCCTCTACGACGGCCCCATCGAGTTAGCAGGGGACGGTTAAAGGGACGGATCCTGCAAAGTAGCTCATGGCATAACTATTGGTCTTTATTGACCAAATCGAACTTATTCAATTGAGTGCCAATCTGCTAAAAGCCAACCGAGCCTATTCGGAATGATGGGGTCGCGTGTTCGATGCACGCATGCGGCGCCAATTTAGGCTATACGTTCCGAACCGGTCTCCTTGGCGCTTTTCGCACGTGGCGAGGGCCTCGCCGGCTTGGCACAAGCAGTCCACTGCCCACGCATCCCTCTGACGCAAGGAATCATGATGGCAAACCCGACGACGCCCCCAAACAACGCAGAGAAGAACGCGCAGAAATTTTTCAAGAAGGCCGAGCAGAGCGATACGCTCGCCAAACGCACACGCAAGAAAGAAAAGTCCGACCACGCAGCAAAAACCGCCAAATTGCGGGGACTGCGTCTCGCCAAAGAGACGGTGGACAAGGCGGAGGCCGATAAGCAGGCTGCGGAAAAATCCGAAGCCATGACCGATGCGCAACGCGAAAAGCAGCGCAAACGCGCAAGCGTGGTCAAACCGCCCGCAAGAATCAGGATGACCTACTGACCTTCAGAGTGCGAGGATTGCTCTTGTAGGTACGGCTTAGGGTTGTGGAACCTTAGGACCGCGTCTCCCGTTACGTCATCTGGCTCCCATGCCCGCTCGTCCCGAACGGGAACAAGGAACGATGGGGCCAGACGATAACGGAACGGAGCGCCCGTCATGCCTCTCATCAATATCCTTGTCGTCTTGATCGTGGTCGGTGTGCTGTTGTGGCTCGTGAACAACTACATCCCGATGGATGGGAAGATCAAAAGGATACTGAATGTCGTCGTGGTGGTGGTTGTGGTCATATGGTTGTTACAGGTGTTCGGGATCATCGGATCCATAGACGCGATCCGAATCCGATAATTTCCTCTCCCAAAAGCTGGCGGGAGGCACCCACCCAATTGCGTGATATGGTGTTGACCTAGGATTACCATCCTGGAGGACGCCATGCGCTTATTCGCCTTTGTGATTCTGACGTTCATCCTCGGCGCCGGTCCGGCCTCGGCGTGGCAGGAATATATTTATCTGGATCAAGGATTTGCGATTCAGTTCCTGTCTAAGCCTGTCGTGACGACCGCTCCCTACCAATCAGCTTTGTTGAAAGGCCTCCGCTCGACGGTCTATTCCTCCGAAGACGACCATGTCCTCTACAAGATGACGGTCGTGGACCTCACCGGTCACACCGATGCCGGCGCCAACCTGCTGAACGAAGCGGGCTACAATCTGATGCGCGAGGGCGATGTGCTCTTTAACGACTTTCCGCGCGTCTATCAGGATGAGAAGGCGATCTATGGCGTGACGCTCGTCGTCGACCGGCCCGACGGCAACCGGGTACGCACATCCCTCTATTACAACAAGGGGCGGCTCTATCTGGCGCAAGCCATTGTGCTGCCGGCAAGGGGCGACAAGGATATGACCGTGCCGTCGCGCTTCGACCAGACGGTGCGGTTTCCGCCCGACGGTCGATTCGACAAATAAAGACGAAAACCGCTCTGAGCGGCTCGCTTAGAAGGGCGCGAGAATCTGGCCGGACCCGTCGCCGCAGCCGCGGTTCGAGCAGATTTTTTGCCCGCCCGAAAGCTTGGCGCTCATGAGCTGGCCGCCGCGCGAGCCGTCTTTCAGCGGACGAAAACCGACCTCGACCTTGTCTCCGGTGTGAAAATTCTCCGGCTTCCAGCCCAAAGCCGCCAACTGGGCGGGCGAGCCTCCTTCGAACGACCAAATTGCCGCTTTGCCGTTCGCATCTGTGATCTCGATCTGAAGCCAGGCATGGGGATTCTGCCATTCGAACAGTTTCACCGTCCCCGTCATGGTGTTCAGCTTGTTTTGGTCGAACATGGCAAAGGAATGATGGGCGAGAGCCGGTACGGCGAAAAACGACGCCGCAACGCCTGCAAGACCTAGAGCTCTGAGATGCATGGCCGCCTCCTTAAGACGCCTTGGCCGGCAATCTACATGATAATGCCCGGTTCCAGAAGATCGCCTGAGCTGGCCGCGATCGATTGCCAGGGAAGCCGGAACGACGCATCTTTAGGGCCACGAGGCCTCGCGCGGGGAGGGCGCATCATGCCTATCGGTCATGTTCTATCGCGGCGCACGATACTGGAGATGGGCGCAACCGCGGGCGCCATGGCGCTGACATCGGGTCTCAGCCGCGCGCAGGCGCAAACCGCCGCGCCCCACATCGAACAAATGGCGCCGGAGCTCGACAAAATCCTCTCCACGAGCGAGCCGATTCAGACTCTCGCAACCGGTTTCGGCGGCGGCGGCAACACCGAAGGGCCGGTGTGGTGGAAGGAAGGCGGCTTTCTTCTGTTCAGCTCGATCGGCGACAACCAGGTGATCAAATACACGCCGGGCAAGGGCACCAGCGTGTACCGCGAGAAAACCAATGGCGCCAACGGCCATGCACGCGATATGCAGGGGCGGCTCGTTTCCTGCGAAGGACTCACGCGCCGCGTCACGCGCGAAGAACCCGACGGCAGCATCACCGTGATCGCGAATTCTTATCAGGGAAAGCGCATCAACAAGCCCAACGATGTCGTGGTCAAATCCGATGGTTCGATCTATTTCACCGATCCGTGGAACATTCCCGATCTGCCGCAGCCTTGGGATCTGGATTTCAACGGCGTCTATCGCGTCTCGCCCGATCTGGGCACCATCAACCTTCTGACCAATTCCCTGTTCCTGCCCAACGGGCTCGCCTTTTCGCCCGACGAGAAGATTCTCTACATCGTGGATTCGCGCCGCACGCAAATCCGCGCCTTCGACGTGATGGCGAACGGCTTGCTCGCCAACCAGACCGAACGCGTTTTCGTCGAGCTTAAAGGCCCCGCTCCGGGCGGCCCCGACGGCATCAAAGTGGACGTGGCCGGGAACGTCTATACCGGCGGCTCGGGCGGCATCTATATCGTCGATCCGTCCGGCAAGAAGCTCGGACGCATCGTGCACGGCCAGCCCCAGACGACCAACATCGCCTTTGGCGGGGATGATTGGAAAACGCTGTACTTCACCACCCACAGCACGCTGGGCTCGGTCAAACTGAAGATCGCCGGAACGCCCGTCCCGGCGCGGAAGGTCTAAACTCCGAGGCTCATGCCCTTCGGGCGGCGCCAACCCTCACCGGTGTCGCCCGGTTGCGAAGCGTCACGAAAGCAAAGCCCAGCAATCCGCCCGCAAGGATGATTCCGGACGGCGGTTCCGGCACTTCGTCCGGCGGCGGCGCAATATGGGAGACGTAGACGGAGTCATTGTTGCAATCGCCGGTTCCCCACAGAAACGCGAAGCTGGGATGCGAGAACACCGAGTCGAGAACATTCTTGTTCATCGCGGTCAGCGAGACCGACAGAAGATAGGGATAGGTGGCATCACCGCTCGCGCTTTGGGTGACGCCAATTGTCCAACCCGAAAGCGCGGAGCCGCTTGTTATGACCGTCGGCGCGTTGTGGCCGAGATTGTCATTGGGCGAGATGTACTGGCCACCATAGATGTAGCCCGTGTTCTTCCAGCGGTCGATCGAGGTCTGGTAATTGCCCGAAAGCGCATACAGCCCTTGTGTCACGCCGCCATAGGGGGATTGAAAGCCCAACGCGATCCCATAATTGAAAACATCCGGATGGGCGGGATCGGTGGCGAGGAAGATATCCGCATAATGCGCGCCCAGATCGCTGCCGCTGAACTGGGTATAGAACCCGAGCTTGAGCGTGTAGGGCGTGGTCGTGGAAACATTTACCCTGTTGGTGTCGAAATCGGGCCCGCCCTCGACCACGTCGCCGACCGAACTCGTCCCGCCAGCGTACCAATTGTAGGGGGAGCTGCCCCAATATGAGACGTTTTTCGTGGTGTCGGAGATCATAGTGGCGTTCGCCGCCGCCCCCGGAAGCGCCGCGATAAGGGCGGAAAACCCGGCAATTCGGCAGAGATGACCAATACGCATGGGGACCTGACCTGTTTGTTTCAGGGGGTCCTTCGCAAGCCGCGTGCCGGGGCGAACGATCCGATTGCCCGGTCCGCGGGAACGGAGCATTGTTAACGATACGAACGGGTCATCCTCGGGAGGGAGCCATGAAGAGTTTCGTTTCCACGATTTTGGTTGCATCGCTGATGGTCGCCGGCGCGCAAGGCGCTTGGCTGGCCAAGGCGCAGGCCGCGGCGCAGACGCGCAGCATGCCGATGTTCGAAGTGGACAAGGCATGGCCGAAAAAGCCGCCGAATATGAAATTCGGCGATGTCTCGAGCATCGCGATCGATGCCAAAGACAATGCCTGGGTGCTCACCCGCCCGCGCACGTTGAAGGACGATGACAAGAAGATGGCCGCCCCGCCGATCACCATCTTCGACGCGGCCGGCAATTACGTGCGTGGCTGGGGCGGCGATGGCAATGGCTATCAATGGCCGGAACGCGAGCATGGGATACTGATCGATTCAAAGGGCTTTGTCTGGCTTGGCGGGAATTCCTGTCCGGAAAACGGGTTGCCCGGATTACGTCCTGTGACGGACGACCAGCTGCTCAAATTCACGCAGGACGGCAAATTCGTCATGCAGATCGGCAAGAGCAGCGCCAGCAAGGGCAATGCCGACACGACGAATTTCCACCGCCCCGCGGACGCGCAATATTTTCCGGCAACCAATGAATTGTTCGTCGCCGACGGCTACGGCAATCATCGCGTCATCGTGGTGGATGCCGATACCGGCAAGTTCAAGCGTATGTGGGGCGCGTTCGGCAACAAACCGGTGGACGACTATTCCTGCGCGGTCGTGAGCTTTAAGGAGTTCAAGGAGCCTGGCCCGCAGAATTTCTCGATCGTGCATGCCATTCGCGTCTCCAAGGACGGCATCGTCTATGTGGCCGATCGCGAGAACCGGCGCGTGCAGATGTTCGACAAGGACGGCAAGTTCATCAAGCAGCTGATGAAGGGCGACGCGATCTTCGCGCGTGATCTGGCGTTCTCGCCCGACGAGCAATTCCTCTACGTCGGCTACGGTAAAGGCATAGCGGTCGTTGATCGCAAGACCCTCGATTATCTCGGAACGATCGAGCCCCCGGGAATCCTCGGCGCGGGTCATCACATCCAGACCGATTCCAAGGGCAATATCTATATCGCCCAGACCAGCTCGGGAATGCAGCGGCTTACTTACAAGGGTATGTCGCCCGCGAAATGACGCGTTCTATCGCTTAGCCCAATATCGCAACGGCGGCCTTCGGGCCGCCGTTGTTGTTTTTGCTCCGAATGAATGATCACTCGCCGACCGGCACGAACAGCTCTTCGGGCGCGATGCGCCGTGGCGCGAGCCCCTGCTCGTAAACATAACGGCAGAGCGCGTCCCATGAGGGGCGGTTCGCTTCCAGACCATAGGCCCAGAAATCCTCACCAAAGATACGCCCGCTTTCTTCGACATGATCGATCAGCCAGGGCAGGGCGACCATGAGCGCGTCGGTATCGTAAAGTGGCTGAACCGCGATATCGCGCGCGCGGCAGAAGGCGCGATAGAGGCTCGCGGCCACCCAAGGTGAATCGCGATAAATGTCTTTGCGGATCACCACCGTGTGCATGATCGGAAAGATTCGCGTGCGGCGGTAATAGTCCTGTTCGACTTGTTTGAAGTTCGGGAACAGCCGCGCGATGCGCGGTGAGGCTTGGAGGAAGAGCTTGGGAAAATAGATCGAGAACAGCGCGTCAAGCTCGCCTCTCTCCAGCATGGCTTCCAGGGTCCCGCTGCCCGAAAGGAATTGCAGATCGATATCCTTCGGGAGATGCAACGGGATTAGCGGCTTCTCGACCGGAGTGTTCAAGCCGCCGATGAACCAACTGATGTCGCGCGGCGCCACGCCATATTCGTCTTGCAGCATGCCCTTGATGGTGACAATCGCGGTGGCGCCATATTGGGTGGTGCCGACGCGTTTGCCTTTGAGGTCTTCCGGCTTTGCGATTCCGGCGTTGGCGCGGACATAGATGCAGGAATGGCGAAAGATCCTCGACAGCGCGACGGGAATGGCGATGAAGGGGCTTTCCTCGCGTGCGACCAATGACGCATACGAGCCGAGCGACAATTCGGATGCGTGGAATTCCTGGTTGTCCAGCATGCGAGGGAACAATTCGCGCGGCTTCAAAATGGTGATGTCCAGATCGATGCCGTCGGGTTTCACCCGTCCATCGATGAGCGGCCGGCAGCGGTCGTAAGCATTGCAGGCAAGGGTCAGGCGAATATCCGTCATTTTCTTTGGTGTGAATTAGAAATTGATCACCCGTGCATCCGGCTGTTTCATCGCCGCATGAAAATCGTTCATGCCGCCGAGTTTGACGCGCGGGTCGAGCGATGCGGGGGCAATCCCGCGTGCCTCGACGCAAGGCCGACAGGCCCACAGCGCCACATTGGGGTGGGCGGCGACTTCTTCATAGCGATTGGGCGGGCCGACCGGCACCAAGGTCTTGCCCCTGTCCTGCACCGCGAGCAGCACGGCGTCGTGGAACAGCATGAGCGTGATGCTATCGCCCGCCTGCGCGGCAGAAGCCGTGAGCAGGAAGGGCAACATCGCGCGGGTAGGGTCCGTCGGTCCCCAAGTGCCGGAAATCGCAAAATGCACCATCGCCTCCTTCGAATGAGTCTTAAGCATTTGAAGAGCATCTTGCCGCTAATGCAAACCCCAGCTTGGCCAAGGAAAATGGCCACGCGAGGCGGTGATTTGACAGTCCGCCGGGCAGGAACTACATCAAAAACACGGGAATTCGCGTACAGCCCTCCGAACGCATGAGGAACAAGATGTCCGAGTCAAAACCGCTGGTGAAGATCGCCCCCAACAATCCGGTTTTCGATTTGCCGGTTCTGGTCGGTATCGAGGAAAAGCTGTTCCTGAAGCACGGACTCAACGTCCAGATGTCGGCGCCATACGAAGCGCGCGAGAAAGACAGCGCCGATCGCCCGATCATGGCGCGGCTGAAAGAGAACCTCTTCGATTGCGGTTCTGCCGACAGTTACAATGTCTGCGAATGGGCCAGCATCGACCGGCTCGAACGCGGCAAGCGTGGCGGCAACATCGCGGGGCTCCGTTCGGCGGTTGCGGCGCAGGCGATCCTTTCCTTCGAAGAGGCCTTGCAGGTTCCGCGTGATCTCGCCGACGTGCCGGTGGTGGTGCAGGAGCTGACCGGTTCGCACTACACGACCATCCAGATGCTCGAGAGCGCCGTCGGCAAGGAGCACGTCAAAATCGAGAACGGTGGGCTGCCCTATACGCGCTGGGCGGGCCTGAAGAATGGCACCTATCGCGCCGTGACCGTGATGGAGCCTTTCATTAGCCTTGGCCTCAAGGAAGGCGCGCACATTATCTCATCCGCCTTCTATCGCGGCGGCGAGGTGGTGGCGCCCGACCTGACGCCTGAACAGCGCAAGGCCTATTACGATGCGGAAAACGAAGCGGTCGACCTCATCAATGCCGATTTCTACAAATATGCCCATCACGTGACGGCATCGGCCAAGGGTGCGATGGAGCCGCATGAATTGTTGAAGGCCTTCGTGCGCTACAAGCATGTCGATTATTACGCAGCCGAACTCTTCGGCCGTGCTTATGACTGGATGAAGGAACGCGGCCTGACGGAAGGCCAGAGCCAACACGACAAGCTTGTCGTCGGGTAAGCGACGCCCTCATCCCGACACGCATCTGTGGCAGACGGATAATCCGTCTGCCATTTTTCTAGGCGACAAGATTTGAACCGGTCCTCACCCGCCTATCGCTGGAATATCCTGGCTCTGTTGGCGAGCGCGCAGGCGATCGCCTATATCGATCGCGTCAATATCGCGGTGGTCGGGCCGCAGCTTATCAAGATCTACCACTACACGCCGGCGCAAGTCGGCCTTCTTCAATCCATCTTCAGTTGGGCCTATACGATCTCGTTCCTTGCCGCAGGTCCCCTGACCGATCGCATATGGCCGCGGCGCTCATTTCCGTTAGGTGTCGGAACCTGGTCCCTGGCGACCATTCTGTGCAGCCTGACCAAAGTGTTTGCACCACTCGCCGGTTTTCTCACGCTGCTCGGTATCGGCGAGTCGCTGCTGATTCCGTCTGGCGCGCGGGTCATTCGCGAAACCTTCGACAAGAAGAATCGCGCTCTCGCGGTAGGCACGTTTTTCGCTGGCAACAAGGTCGGACTGACGATCGGTATTCCGTTCGCATCGGTCGTCTTGGTGAATTGGGGCTGGGAGTGGGTGTTCTACACCACCGGCTCGCTTGGTCTGTTTTGGATTCTCTGGTGGGCCGCGGTTTATCGTTCGTCGGCGCGCGAGGCTGCGCCCGCCATGCCTAGCGAAACCCAAGACCAAATCGGTTGGGCAAGCCTGCTTCGACATCCCACCACTTGGGGCGTGATGTTCGGGCAGGCCGGCTATCTCTACATCTACTATGTCTTTGCGACCTGGCTGCCGGGCTATCTCGTCCTGCAGCGGGGACTGTCGGCGTTGTCGACTGGCTGGGTCGGTATGTTGCCGTTCCTCATCGGAACCGGCTGCGTGATCCTCGGCGGCTGGCTCGGGGATCGGCTGATCGCCGCTGGGCGGCCCGTCACTCTGGTGCGCAAGGGTTTCGCCTGCGGTGGGCTCTTGGGTGCGACTTTGTTCACGATCGCCGGCGCCTATACGCCGGACGATGTCCTGGCGATCGCCTTCCTCACGCTTTCCGTTGCGAGCGTCAGCTTCTCCACGGCGGCGGTGAACTCGATGCCCATCGATGTGGCGCCGCCCCATATCGTATCGTCTCTCGCCTCTTTGCAGAATTTCGGCGGGAATATCGGCGGGTCTTTCGCGCCGCTGGTCACGGGCCTGTTGATTTCGACTTCCGGAGACTTCACGCTTCCCCTTCTTGTCGCAGCAGGTGTCGCGCTGGTTTTCGGCTGTGGCTCATACGGGTTGATTGTCGGCAACCTCGATTCCGAGCTAGGGAAACCGAAACCGACAGAGCTCCGGAGCGGGGTCGATGATCGCGGTCATATTCGAAGTCTGGACCCAGCCGGATAGGCGGCAGGACTATCTTGCCATCGCAGCCTCGCTGCGCCCCGAACTCGAAGCCACCGACGGCTTCCTATCGATCGAACGGTTTTCGAGTCTCTCCGAGGAAGGAAAGCTTCTGTCGCTTTCCTTCTGGCGCGACGAGGAATCGGTGCGCCGCTGGCGCGAGCACGAGGATCATAAGAAGGCGCAGCGCGTTGGGCGTAGCACGATCTTTCAGGACTACCGCCTCCGTGTCGTCTCGGTGCTGCGCGACTACGGCATGAATGATCGAAGAGAGGCCCCGCAAGGATCGGTAGGCGGCACATGAAGCCCAGACCACGTTCTGTCGCCATCATCGCGCCCGGCCAGATGGGAGCGGCCGTCGGCAAGCGCCTGAGCCATAATGGGCTTAAGGTCGTGACTTCTTTGGAAGGGCGCAGCCGCGACAGCGTTGCCCGCGCCGCGGCTTCATCCATGCTTGCCGTTTCCCCCGATGAGCTTGCCGCGGCCGATATCTTGCTTTCGATCGTGCCGCCGGGCGAAGCGGAAGGCCTCGCGCGCCATCTGGCGCCGGCCCTTACGCGCGCGCCGAAAAAGCCCGTCTATGTCGATTGCAATGCCGTCAGTCCGCGGACCGTCGGGGCGATTGCTGCAATCGTGGAGAACACGGGCACTCCGTTCGTCGATGCCGGCATCATCGGTGGACCGCCGAAACCCGGCGGAGCGGGTCCCGTCTTCTATCTTTCGGGAGAGAAGGCCGGTGAAGTCGTCGCGCTCGAGGAATTCGGGCTCGCCTGCAAAGTGCTCGACGGACCCATCGGCGCCGCATCGGCGCTCAAAATGTCCTATGGCGGAATCACCAAGGGACTAACGGCGCTTGCGAGCGTGATGATCCTTGCCGCCACGCGTTGGGGAACAGCCGACGCGCTCCGCCGCGAGCTTGGCGATAGCCAGCCGATGCTGCTGGCCTGGTTTGAACGCCAGATCCCGTCGATGTTCGGCAAGGCCTATCGCTGGGTCGCCGAAATGGAAGAAATCGCGGAATTTGTCGCGGTGGATGAGGCAGCCCAAGAGCTGTTCATCGGTAACGCCCATCTTTATGAAAGGCTGGCGGCGGATTTCGCAGGCGCGAAGGCAGAATGCGGCCAGCTTGCCCTGTTTTTCGAGAAACCCGAGTAAGCGATGGGGCTCGCGGCCCTGGAACTGCACGGCCGGCTTGTATAGATTTCCCCGACACAGGCACCGCAATCGGGGCACACCGGTCGGGCCGACTTTCGAGATGAAAAAACATGATCAAGCGGTTTGGAAGGACGGCGTGTGTGATGCTCGCCGCAAGCGTGTTGGCAGCGCCCGCGATGGCGGCAGCCAATGGCGAAACCTACAAGACGCGGCTGTCGGTGGTGCCGCTCGATGTCGGCATGCAGGCGACCGTCGCGGGGCAGGGCTCCGTGACGGCGACCCTCGCCGGTAACAAGCTCACGGTCAGCGGCACGGCTGAGGGTCTGCGCTCGCCCGCGACGGTAGCGCATATCCATCGGGGCCCGCCGGGCATTCCCGGGCCTGCGATCCTCGATCTGACAATCACGAATACGACCACGCCGACCATCAGCGGCACCGTCGACCTGACACCTTCGATGGTCGCCGATCTGAAGAACGGCCAATTATATGTTCAGCTGAGTTCCGAGCGCGCCCCCGATGGGAATCTCCGGGGCTGGCTCATGCACGCAAATTGAGGAGCAGACGATGAGGGGACTGAAAACCTTACTCTTGGTTTCGGGTGCGGCGACGGCAGCGCTGGGAATCGCCATCGCCATGGCGCAACCGCAACCTGCGGGCAACGGTGTCTTTACCGCCGACCAGGCCAATATCGGCCAGGTGGCGTTCCAGGCGACCTGCGCAAAGTGCCATCAGGCCGATTTGAACGGCGGCGCCGAAGCCCCGCCGCTCGCGGGCGCGCAATTCATGAGTGCTTGGCGTGGCCGCACGACCAACGAGCTTTACACGAAGATTCAGAACTCGATGCCGGCCGACAATCCGCGCACGCTGAGCGATCAGGCGGTCGAATCGCTCGTCGCCTTTATCTTGCGTCAGAACGGCGCGCCCGCCGGCGCCCGGGCGCTGACCGTTGCGACGGCGATTCCGATCGGGCAGGTTGCGACGGGCACGGCGCCTGCGCAGGCTGCAACCCAGACCGCTGGGGCGGCACCGGCCGGACCGCCCCGGTTGCCCGCGCGTCTCAATCTCGAAGGCAATATCCAGAACTACGTTCCCGTCACCGACCAGATGCTGCTCAATCCCAGTCCGAACGATTGGCTGATGGTCCGCGGCGGTTACAGGGGCTGGAGCCACAGCCCGCTCAACCAAGTCAACAAGCAAAACGTCAACCAGCTCCAACTCGCCTGGGTCTGGTCGATGGTCGACAATGTCGGTGCGAACGAGCCGACCCCTCTCGTGCACAACGGGATCATGTATCTGGTCAACGTCGACAATCTGGTGCAGGCGCTCGACGCGCGCACCGGCGAGCTCCTGTGGGAAAATCGCATTCGTCCATCGGGCGCGAGGAGTGGCGGGAACGGCGCCATGCGCAATCTGGCGATCTATCAGGACAAGGTCTACGTCGCCTCCTCGGATGCGCACATCATGGCGCTCGATGCCAGGACCGGCCGGACGGTTTGGGACACCGTCATCGCCGACAACTCCAAGGGCTTCGCCAATTCCAGCGGCCCGATCATCATCAACGGCAAAGTCGTCCAGGGTCTTGGCGGCTGCGAATTGTACAAGGCCGCGGAGAAGGACCAGGGCTGCTTCATCAGCGGCTACGACGCGCAGACCGGAAAACAGCTCTGGCGCTTCATAACAACAGCGCGCGAAGGCACGCCGGGTGGCGACAGCTGGGGCAAGCTGCCCAACATGCTGCGCTCCGGAGGCGATACCTGGATCACGGGCAGTTACGACCCGGATCTCAACCTGACCTATTGGGGCGTCGCCCAAGCAAAGCCTTGGATGCAGGCGAGCCGCGGCACCACCGGCGCCGACGCCGCGCTCTACACCAGTTCGACGCTGGCGCTTAAGCCCGACACCGGCGAACTCGCCTGGTACTTCCAGCACGTGCCCGGCGAATCGCTCGATCTGGACGAGGTCTTTGAGCGCGTGCTGGTCGATGTTGGCGGCCGCAAGCTGTCGTTCAATATCGGCAAGGCCGGAATCCTGTGGAAGCTCGACCGTCAGACCGGCCAATTCCTCGATGCCAAGGAAACGGTCTACCAGAACGTCTTCGTCTGGAAGGACAAGAGCAAGGGTCAGCTTTCCTACCGGCCCGATATCCTCGAACAGAAGACCGGCTATTGGCTCCCGGCCTGCCCGGGCACCGCGGGCGGCAAGGACTGGCAGGCGATGAGCTACGATCCGGGCACTGGCACGCTGGTTATTCCGCTCACGCAAGAGTGCATGGAGATGAACGGCCGCGTCGTCGAAAGAAAGGACGGCGGCGGCGGCACACAGGCCGACCGGCGCTTCTTCGAGATGCCGGGCAGCAACGGCAATGTCGGTCATCTCGCCGCTTTCGACGTGCGCACCATGCAGCAGAAATGGAATTTCGATCAGCGGCCCGAATGGCTGACCGGAGTGCTCACGACCGACGGCGGCGTTACGTTTGTCGGTGATCTCGACCGGACCTTTCACGCTTTCGACACGGCGACGGGCAAGGAGCTGTGGAAGACGCGGCTTGGCACCTCGGTGCAGGGTTTCCCGGTGAGTTTCAGCGTCAACGGCAAGCAATATATCGCCGTACCCGCCGGCCTTGGCGGCGGCAGCCCGCGCAATGTCCCGCGGACCATCGAGCCGGATGTGAGGCATCCGCTGAACGGCAACGCGCTCTATGTCTTCACTTTGCCGGACCGCTGACAGCAGGAGAGTGTGAGTTATTTGCAGGGGGGACTCGCCATGCGCACTCGCTATGGGATGACGCGTCGTCAGGCCGTGCTGTCTGGCGCTGCAGGCGGCATCGCCTTTACCGCGGGGGGATGGCGCGCTCTTGCGCAACCGGCCAAACGCATCGAGCGCCTGGCGCCGGAACTGGACGCCATCATCTCGACGTCCGAGCCCATCCGGGAGCTGGCCGGCGGTTTCGGCGGAGACATCGGCCCCGCCGAAGGGCCGGTGTGGCACGCCGAGGGGCATTATTTGCTGTTCAGCGACATCCAGACCGCTAGGCGCATGAAATACACGCCGGGGCAGGGCGTCACCCTGTTCAAGGACAAGACGAACGAGGCGAACGGCACGACGCGGGATCTGCAAGGGCGGCTGATTGCTTGCGAACACTTGACCCGCAGGGTGACGCGGACCGAACCGGACGGCAGCATCACCGTTGTCGCCAACAATTTCCAAGGCAAGCGGCTGCTGCGGCCCAACGACGTGATCGTCAAATCCGATGGCGCCATCTATTTCACCGATCCCGGCGGGCCGCTCGCGCCCGAGCAATGGGATGTGACGGTCAATGGCGTCTATCGCGTCAGCCCCGACCTGGGTTCGATGTCCTTGCTCATTGAGGACATGGTCGGGCCCAATGGCCTCGCCTTTTCGCCCGATGAGAGCGTGCTTTACATCGATGATTCCCGGCGCCGCCATGTCCGCGCCTTCGATATGCTGCCCAATGGGACGCTGGCCAAGCAGACGAGCCGCGTCTTCGCCGACCTCGGCGGCGCGGAGCCCGGCGTACCCGACGGCATGAAAGTGGATTCCGCCGGCAACGTGTATGTGGGCGGAGCGGGCGGGCTCTATATCCTCGATTCCAAGGGCAAGAGACTTGGGCGCATCGTTCACGGCCAACCCGCGACGACCAACATCGCCTTTGGCGGAGATGATTGGAAGACGCTCTACTTCACGACGCGTGGCACGCTCAACATGGTCAATCTCAAGATCGCAGGCGTGCCCGTCCCGGCGCGCAAGAGATAATTCTCAGCGCGAGCGGGAGGGATCCCAGCGCGCGCCGAGCATGATCGCCGCCACGACAATGAGCACCGCGGTCACATGCACCGCGAGGTCGACGATTGTCACATCGAAGGGATGATAGAATTGCAGTGTGGCGGCAGCCAGAGCCGCTACGCCCAATCCACCGACCGCCGTCACACGCAAGGGCTCCAGCGGCAAGGCACGGCGCAGGGCGAGATACAGCGCGACGGCTACGGGGATACCCATCGTCAGGATGAAGATGAAGCAGTCCGACGAACGGCCTAACCGCCAGCCCTGTGGCCCGTCGGTAATCCAGTTTTCGTAACAGCCATAACCGCTGCTGGCGAGCCAAAGCAAAAGCGGAGGAAGCGGCAGCGCCATCCAGAACCGGCTGCGATCCGGCAGGCTGAGGGCGAACGCGGCGATCACGGCGGCAATGCCGGTAAGAAACGTCGCGGACATCTCGACCGCAAAACGCGTGAGCCTCAGCCGCTCGATCATCAGCGGCCAGCTCCCGGTCGCCCAGGTCACTGCGGCAACAATCGCCACAAAACCGCCAAGCCAAAGACCGGCGCGCGCGAGTGGCGGCCGTAATCGGCGGACCGGCTTGGCATCCGCTGCGAGCGCATCGATGAGCTCCGGCGTCGTGATCAAGGTTCTTTGTCCTTCCCGTCCAACAATTTCCGTAAGGTCTTGACGGCCCGATGGGTCGACACTTTCAACGCCGCGATCGACATTCCCGTCGCCGCCGCAACCTCCTTCAAGGATTTTTCCTCCATCTTCAACATGGTTACCGCTCGGCGCTGGGCATCGGGCAGCTGCGCGACAGCTTCGCGCAGAGCACGGGCGTCAGGCTCCGCCTCATAATGGTTCGCTTGAGGGGCGGCAAAGGTTTCATGCTCGGGCTTAAGAAATGTTTCGCGCGCCCGGATGCGAGTTTGGCCGCGCAACCGGTCGAAAATGCGCCTTCGGCCGATCGCGACCAGCCAAGGCTTGAAGGGGCGCCCGGGATCATAGGTGTGGCGGATCGCGTGAACGGTCAACAAGATATCCTGAACAGAATCCTCCACATCCTGCGGCGCACGGTGATAGCGGCCTGCCAGGGCGCGCAGATAGGGCGCGATGGCGGCAAGCAGACGCCGATAGGCCGCCGCGTCGCCGTCTTGCGCCCGCGCCATCAACCCGGCCCACTCGTCTTCACCACCGTGTCGCTGTGCGGTGTTCATGCGTCTGGACTCATTACACCGTGCGCGCCTGCCCTGGCAGCAAATATTTCCGCCACAGCGTCGTAACCTTTCCTCGCCCGCGCCCGAACCTGTTGCTGTGAGTCTCGAACAGAGACGCTCTAACAGGAGTTCCCATCATGAATCGTATCACTGCCGCGACGGCACTTTCGACGGCCATCGGTCTTGCCTTTGCCATGCAGGCTTTGCCCAGCCAGGCAGCGCAACAGATGCCGCAGATCGTCAAGGACAATATGGACCGCATGGCCAAAGACCATCTCGAGAAATGCTACGGCATCAACGCCGTCAGCAAGAATGATTGCGCCGAAGGTGCTCATTCCTGCGCCGGTCAAGCCACCCAGGCGCGCGATACGAAATCCTTCGTCATGCTTCCCGCCGGGGTCTGCGGAAAGATCCAGGGCGGCAAGACGACCGCGTCCTGATCCGATGGCGCGGCAGTTCACCCCTCCCTGGCCTGCCACGCTCTTTGCGGAACGCGGCCCGATTCCCGCTCATGCCGGAATCGGGCTGCGCTTCCCACATCATCGAGTCGTGGCGGAATCCCGCCCCGACATCGCATGGCTAGAGGTTCATACAGAGAATTACATGGGTGGCGGCACGCCGCTTCATTACCTCGATGTCATCCGGCGTGACTATCCGATCTCGCTGCACGGCGTGGGTCTGTCGCTCGGCAGCGCGGAGGGAATCGACGCCGCGCATCTTGCGCGCGTGCGCGAAGTTGCCGCGCGAATCGAACCCGGGCTTGTGTCGGAACATTTGTCCTGGAGCATGGCGGGCGGAATCTATCTTGCCGACTTATTGCCCCTCCCCATGACCGAGGAGGCGCTCGGAATCGTCTGTCGCCATGTCGATCAGGTGCAGGACGCGCTCGACCGTCGGCTTCTGATCGAAAATCCGTCCTCCTATCTTCAATTCTCACATTCGACCATTCCCGAATGGGAGTTCCTGGCAGAAGTCGCGGCGCGAACCGGTTGCGGGATTCTGTGCGACGTCAACAATGTCTATGTCAGCGCCTGCAATCATGGCTGGGATCCGTCGCAATATCTGGCGGGCTTGCCGGTAAAAGCGGTTGGCGAAATCCATCTCGCCGGCCATGCCGTGAAGGAAGTCAACGGACGCACACTGCGCATCGACGATCACGGTTCGCCCGTCAGCGAAGCGGTGTGGTCTCTTTATGCCGAAGCGCTGAAGCTTTTCGGTCCTGTGCCGACGCTGATCGAATGGGACACGAATATTCCCACTTTCGACGTGCTGCTCGACGAAGCCACAAGGGCGGAGCGGGCTCTCGAATGCGTGAAAGGGCTGCGTCATGCCGACGCTGCTTGAACTTCAGCGCTCGATCTCCACAGCCGTCCTCTCGCGAGAGAGTGACGAGGCCGCGCACTTCATTGTCGGCGAGGGGCTTGCGCCGGATGAGCGGCTGAACATCTATCGCAACAATTTTCTCGCAAGCCTGACATCGGCTTTGCGGATTTCCTTTCCGGCGGTGCATCGCCTGGTTGGTGCGGAATTCTTCGACGGCGCGGCGCAGTGTTTCATCGAAGCAGAGCCGCCGCAAAGCGCCAATCTCTATCTTTATGGCGCAGGCTTCGCAGATTTCCTGGCGCGATTTCCGCCGGTCGCGTCGCTTGTCTATCTCGCCGATGTCGCCCGTTTGGAATGGGCGGTGAATTGCGCTCTGCACGCCCCGGACGTCGCGCCCCTTGCGTCCGAATGTCTCGCGGCGGTTGCTGAGGCCGATCCGACGCGTTTGGTGCTCGTGCCGCATCCCTCGCTGACATTGCTGCGTGCGGAATATCCCTCCGACGCGATCTGGCGCGGGGTCCTTGCCGAAGACGATGACGCCTTGAGCGCGATTGATCTTGCGGCAGGACCTTGCTGGCTGCTTGTGGAACGCAGCACCGAGGGCATCGCGGTTTCTCGACTCCGCGAAGCGGAGTGGAGATTCACGGCTGCCTTGTGTGCCGGGGAAACTTTTGCAACCGCGGCAGATCGAGCCGAAGACGTCGATCTGCCGTTGCTGTTCGCAAGTCTGCTTGCCGCCGGCCGTGTCATCGAATTCCGCGTCATGCCGAACGAATCTGCTCTCTAGGAGACGCCACATGACAAATATATCCGCCTCTGCTCTAACGCATTCGTCGTTGACGGCGCGCCTTTTTCGCCTGCGGTCTCTGTTGGAGTCGGTTCCCTATTCGGTACTGGCGATTCCCTTGCGACTGGCGGTAGCGACGGTGTTCTGGAATTCCGGAACCACCAAGCTCGCAAGCTGGGACACGACGCTTCAACTTTTCACTGATGAATACCGGCTGCCGCTGCTGCCGCCCGAACTCGCGGCTTATATGGCGGCGTCGATTGAGCTGACGACGCCCGTGCTACTGGTTTTGGGATTGCTGACCCGGCCCGCGGCCTTCGTCCTGCTCGGCATGACAAGTGTGATCGAGATTTTCGTTTATCCCCAAGCGTGGCCCACCCATATCCAATGGGCCGCAATGCTCCTCATTTTGCTCTGTCGCGGGCCCGGCCATTTTTCGTTGGACCACGCAATTTGGAGCCGTATCCGTCCACGGTAAGCAGTCACAACCACGTGCGATCCGCACGTCATGCGAACGGCGCCTCTAGACCCGGCTAATTGGGGACAGGCTCCGTCTGCGGCTTGCCCTATCGGTGATGTTGAGCTCGATGGAGCGCACTGGCCGGTTCGTCATGTTCTGGTTGCGGTGGATCGTGCCGCGCGGGACATAGACGTAGTCGCCGGCCTTGAGGACGCGCGGCGCCTGGCCCTTGATCGTGTAGGTGACCTCGCCTTCCTGCACCGCCCACCATTGATCGCCCGGATGAGTGTGGAACTGGTTGCCCGCGCCAGGGGGAATGACAACCGATTGCAGGCGCACTTGGCGGGATGGATCTTTCTCGAGCGGCATCTCGAAATAGGGCTTGGGCTGGAATCCCGAACCCGGCTGCTCCGACGCAGACCATGCGCTTGCCGCCATGATGCCACTGGCCACGATGATGGCCGGGACTATCAACTTGTTCATCGTTTCCTCCCATTGCAAAGACAACGAAAGATAGAGCACTTCAGCGCGGGGCACCATCTCCCGACGGAGTTGCGTCAGACGACTCAGAAATCCGGCCTGTCCGCCTGCGGAATGGGATCGACGTCGTAGCCGAACCATGCGGCGTTGTTTTCGGCGCAGCTCTGCTCGACCATCGGCCTGTCCGCGACGCGACGATAATGCTGCAGCGCATTCCAGGGCGTGGTGAACGCGCCGGGGTCCTCGACATGCACGTTCACTTCCAGCGTCTTGCCGTCTTCGATCATGTGGAAGCGCTCCACGACGTGGAGCTGGGTCGTGTGCGGCGTGCGGAAACTGTCGACGAAACTCTTATCGTTGAGCCCGATGGTATCGACCACCAGCGTGTCGCCTTCGTAATGGCCGATGGATTCTCCGAACCATGAGGGCTTCGGATTGGGTGAATGGCGGTCCGTGAGATAGACGTGGCGCGCCATGTGGTCCTCCTCCCAGATCATCACCACTTCCTTGGGCATCTGAAGGAAATAAACCGGCGTCACCGGATAGAGCAGGAAGCCCGGCACGCCGATCGGCCAGCACCGTTCTTTCGGCGTGAAAGCGGCTTTGCCGGCAAGCACCCGCTCATTGGCTTTCCTCAGCGCCTCCTTGACCCATGGCTGCAGGATCGGATTGCTCAAATCGGCAACCCGGAAGGTTGGCTGTGTGCCGTTGCGCCGAGCCTGCCCGTCGTCCACATAGGGATGCGCTTTGTCGTAAGTGACCGGCCCGGGCCCGCTCGGCGGCGGAATGAACTCTTGCCCGACGGGGTTCTCGGCCGTCGGCACGCCGGCGATCCATCCGGTGCCGCTGTCCGGGGAGAATCTCGGTACCGTTTCCGCGCCCAGCGCCGGCCACAGGATGGCGCTTGTGCAAACAAATCCCGCCACAATCCCCGTCCATTTTGCCCCACAAATCGGCGGGAATTTCCCCATCGCAATGGTCCTTCGTTTCGCGCCAACAATATTGGCTCGCCCGAACACATCCTATCGAGTCAAGGACATGGCTAAAAGCCCGCGGCCGGAGCGCCACGAGCCCAACCGCGGACCGTTGGGCTCGCGTTTCCGTGTAGGAGCTAACCCGACTTTTCATAGATCGGTAAATTGCGCTCGATGTTCGCCGCAATCGCGTCGCAGCGATCGGAAAGCTCGGAGAACTGTTGGCTCAAAGAAGGATTATGCGAATTCTCGCCAAGCCTTCTGAATGCCTGGGCCTGTCGTTTGAGAAAGGCAATCCGCCTTCGCATAGTTGTTATATCGCGCATGAATGAACACCCCGCGCGCCATTTCATCCATATCAATAATACGGTTTTCGCAGCTGCGGGGATTAAGGACTCTTAAGATTGCCCAGCAACGCGGGCTCGACCGCGAACGACCACTCGCGCAACCGGATGCAACGCCAAGACCAACCTTTGCCGCGTATTCTCAATCGGAAACGGATATTGCCTTGGCCATGGTAAGCCC
>DASQIQ010000091.1:0-5264 GCA_035631495.1 Micropepsaceae bacterium | reverse complement strand
TATCGACGGTGAACTGGCCGACATCGGCAGATTAAACGTGAAGCAGCGGATGAAGTTGAACACGGTCCAGGGCTTTTGCGGCATTCTCAAGCTGAAGAATGCGGCGCTGTTCAAGGAGAAATCGCGCTATCATTCGAAAGTAAAAAAGAACAGCACGACCACGATGGCGGTCGATGGGCGGAACGCCCGCGTTCTCTCGCACGAGGACCTGGTCCTGTTCGAGCGGCACGGTGTCATGGGTCCGCTCGATTTGCTTTCGCCCGAGGAAGCGGGCGAGCTGGACGCCTATATCCAGAGGACGGTCTATTCGGAGAGCAACCCGCTCTACGGGGTCGTGAAAAAACAGGACAAGTGGGAGGCGGCTGAGCTGCTCGACCAGCGAGACATCATACTCGGCGTAAACATGTTCATGTATGACGACCGCGTTCGAACCGTGCTTTCCAACAAGGGGATGGTGAACATCCTGAAGGACCTGATCGGCACCGACGGAATCAACTGTTGGAGATCGCAACTATTTCGCCAGGAGTCGGATGGGAAATACACCTACTATCATCAGAACGTGGATTTTGCCGACGCCAGCAAGCACGCATCGTTCGTCCACAGGGATGGCCAACCATTCAGGCCGAACTCCGCTCTGACGAGTTGGATCTCGCTGGGGACCTCGACGGTCGACACGGGGACGATGACCATTCTGGCAGGGAGCTTCAAGGACACCCGGGCGTACGATTTGCAGAAATATTTCCTGAATAATATTGGCGATCTCCTCAACACGCTGTCGTATTTCCCGATGCGGGAGATCAGGCGAATGCTGAAGATCTTCCTGTTCTCGAAGGGCGGGCACCGCGGCAAATCGAAATTGCTCATGCGACTGGCGCAATTCTGCTACGAGGATCTCTTTGCCGACGGATATGCAAGCATGGATTTCATCGCACGGCCGGGTCAGTACTACGCCTTCACGTCGTTCAACGTCCACGGTTCGTATCCGAGTCAACCCGGGTTGACACGATCGACGCTCGTCGGACGCTACGTCGACGATCGGACGATCGATCTGGGTCGCAACATGCTCATGCTGCCGGGCAAGAATGGAGTTGTGAAGGTCGATCCGCAGGACCACGGGCTGTTGCCGTACATTCGTCTGTAACAGGCGGACGAGGGGGCACGTCCCGCGGCCATAAATCGATCGGGGAGTGATGCATGTCGTTGACTGCCGCTCTGCCATCCGTGCGCCCGGCGCGAATTCATCGTCGCCATCCCCTGCTGCGGATTATCGGCGAGAACAACATACTTGATAACTTCACGCCCGAAGCATTCGAGAAGGACCTCATCGAGCAGCGGACGGTCTTCGTCAGCACATTCCTGATCAACAAGCCGAGCCTGGTGAAGCATATCCTGATCGACAATTCGCCGAACTACGCGCGGACTCAGGCGAGCCAAAGCATATTCAAGCCGGTCATGGGGAGCGGCTTGTTTGCGAACGACGGACCGAGCTGGAAACGGCACCGCCGAATCGTGGCGCCGGTTCTGCAGCCGCGCAGCCTGGAGAACTACACCGAGATAATGCGCGATGTTCTTGCATCCACCATTGAGCGCTGGCGCACGTTTGAGCCAGGCCATACCGTGGACCTGTCGGCGGAGCTGATACAGCTATCCTTGCAGATCATCGCCAAGAGCATGGCGTCGGTCGACTCCGACGTCATCGTGCAGCCGATGGCCAGGGGCGTCGCCGATTATTTGGCGCGCGCCCGGATAGGGTTCGCCGATGTTTGGGGTCTGCCGGCATGGGTGCCGCGATTGGGCAAGAATCACCGCATCGCGGCGCGGGCATTCCGAGAGTTCGACACGGCGCTGCAAAAGCTTATCGACGCCAGAATGGGCGATCGGCGCGCCGGTCCGGCAGATCTCCTCACTCAGCTCATGGCGACATTGGATAGCGCCGATCCGTTAACGCGGCGCGAGATCAGAGATGAAATCATCAATATCTTTTTGACCGGGCATGAGACGACCTCGGCGACGATCGGATGGATGTTGTACCTCTTGTGCCTGCATCCGGAGGCGGAGCGGCGCGTCCATGAGGAGGTCGCGTCGGCAGCGGCGGCGGGCCTTGCGAGCGATTCCGACTTGTCGCACCTGCCCTATACGGAAATGGTCTTGCAGGAGACTTTGCGGCTTTATCCGGCCGGCTACTCGATCGCTCGTCAGGCGCTGGGCGAGGATCAGATTGACGGGCATCGGGTCCGTAAGGGGAGCCGGATGCTGGTCCTGCCTTGGGTGCTCCACCGGCACCGCAAGCACTGGCGATATCCCGACCGCTTCTGGCCCGCGCATTTCGAGCCGGACGCGGCTGCCGCGAGGTCGCGGTTTGTATATATTCCCTTCGGAATCGGCCCGCGCATGTGCGTGGGGGCGCATTTTGCCATGAAGGAAATGGCGATGACCGTGACCGCGTTGCTGCAACATTTCAAATTCGAGCTCGATACCGGACAAGTTGTCCGCCCCTACGCGTTTTTGGGCCTCCGGCCAAAGACGGGAATCAGAATGAGGATCTTCCCGCGTCAGGCGGGGCCGGCGGCATAGCGCGGCCTGGCGTTCCCGACACTCCCCGTTGCGATGCGCTGCGCTGTCACGGCAGCGACGAAGCACGGCTTTGAAATATCCGCTCGGAACGGCGGATGGCCGCAAGTGCGGCAACGGTCAGGACCACGCTCGCGACGCCAAAGAGTGCGATCGACAGCTTTACGCCGGCGCCATCCGACAATGCTCCGCACAGCACCGCCCCGATGGCCGGCATCACCGTCACTCGCAACGTATTCGTGTTCATGACTCGGGATCGAAATTGACTGTTGGTTCCTTCTTGCAGGAGCACCGGGATGACCGCGCCGGGCACGCCAAGCCCGATACCGCAAATCAAAGCCAATCCGGAAAAGATGGCCTTGCTCGGGACGAAGGGCATGACCGCGAGCGTTGTGCCGGCAATGATCACAAACAGCCCAACGAGCATTTTGCGGTGAGCTGAACGGCCGACGTGGGCAAGAGACAGCGTCGATCCGAGGAACAATCCGGCCCCCATGAGGCCAAAGAACCCGGCCCTGAACCGCTCGTCGCCCGGGAACGACAACGTCATCATCTTGGGCAGAACGGCCTGGATCGGGCCGAGCACCAGGAGAGCCGGAATGGTGCCGAGCAGCAGAGCTTGCCACAGCAGGTCAACGTCACGGAAATGCTCGTAGGTTTCCGTCGTGCCGACCCAAACGGTTTGCCCCGGCGCCTTGTCCTTGTTTTGCACCTCGGCCAGACGGGGAAGCGTAAAGGCCGATGCCATGAGCAACAGCGCCACGCCGGTCATGGCAATGCTGTCGCCGGTCGCGACCCGAAGCTCGGCGTAGAGAAGGGGCCCTATGCTGAATGCGACGGTTATCATCGTTTGCACGACCATCGTCGGGCCGGCGACATTGCGCACGATCTGGGGAAGGAGCGCCATTCGCGTGCCGGCAATTCCTCCCGAGGCATAGCCGTACAGGCCGGCCAGGATGATCGCGCCAACGCCAACCGCGGTCCCTTCCTTTGCCATCCAGACGAGCAAAGCCACGAACAAGACGGCCATCGCCATGCCGATCTGGCATCGTCTTAAGAGAGGGATTTTGGGCTGCAGATCAGCCAGGAGCGCGCGCGAGGGCGTCATGATCGCCATGGTGAAAAAAGCCATAAAGTAAGCGAGCGACGTAACCGTCGTGGAGTGCGCCCGGTCGGTCACGACAACGACCAGACCGTATATGAACATCGCGTGGGCGAAGACCCCAAGGAACGTGGAGAGATAGAATACGGTCAGAGATCCCCGCGGTTCCCGTCCTTGCGGCGTCTCAGGCATTTTGTCCGTCTCCCTTGTTACGCAGGATTTGAGCGCCCCTCGGGAAAGTTCACTTTAGAGCGTGATGACTTTTCTTCGAATCGTCATCCCGCTCTAACCTCTTCTTGGAGCATGATGTTTTTCCGAAAACCGTTACCCACTTTTCGGCATCATGCTCTAGACAGCGGCGGCAGAGGGATTTCCCACACCCCAGCCTCGTTACAATATTTCGAAGATCGAGTATTTAATGACGTTCGGCGGAAGTCTCTCGCCGACGCCCACCGCCATAATTTTATTGATCCAAGTATAACGCTCGGCTCCGGTCTCAAAAAGGGGAGCAATGCGAAAATAGTATTCGCTGGAATCGACGGCCTCGCCTTGCGCCAACCGCGCCATGAGCTCGGGTCGGCCATGCCACATTCCGGCATAGCGAGCGTAGATGAGAGCGCCGTCGTCCGTTTTGAGGGTGATGCGGACATCCAGTTCCAACGTGCCGTCAGGGCGGATGAGTAGCCAGTCGCCGCCGTCGGCAAGCACCTCTCCGCGCAGGCGAGGCCCTTCGAAGGAGCCGCCCGTCACGGCGTAATAGCGCCTGGTACCGCGCGGCGTCGTCCCGATCTCACGTGGAGCGGCCAGAAAGCCGGTCAGGGTGCAAAATAATTTGCTCCGCAGCGTCTCTACTGTCATTGCGCCGCGCCCTCCTGTACACTCCGCCAAGTTGCATTTTATATCACGTATGACACTGTTTTCTGAAGTGCAATAACTCGAGCGCCTTGCCACACGTTAATGTTAGAATACGTTGGAGCAGGCGCGCGCGGACAGAAAGTGAAAGGCAGCTAAGCTAGCCCGTCAGCAAGGGAGGCGATGCCATGGGACAGGTCAATGGCAAGGTTGCGATCATCACCGGCGGGGCATCCGGGATCGGGGCCGCGTGCGCGCGGACGCTGGCACGCGAGGGCGCAAGGGTGGTTGTCACGGACGTCGATGATCAGCGTGGCAGGGCGCTCGTCAGAGAGATTACAGCCGGGGGCGGGGAGGCGGTCTTCTTCGTCCACGACGTGACCGACGAGCCAGGTTGGAGCGCGGTGGTCGGTGAGACCGAGCACCGCTACGGCAGGCTCGACGTGCTGGTCGCCAATGCCGGCATCGCCGTCGGGTCACCCTCGATCATCGACATGAGCCTTGCCGACTGGCGCCGGCAGCTCGCCGTCAACCTCGACGGCGTGTTTCTGTCGGTGAAATACGCCATCCCGGTCATGCGGCGCGCCGGCGGCGGCTCGATCGTGATGATGTCGTCGGTCGCCGGTCTGCGCGGCGCCGCCACGCTTGCCGCCTATTGCGTCACCAAGGGAGGCGTGCGGCTGTTCGCCAAGGCGCTCGCCATGGAATGCGCCGGTGCCGGCGATTGCATTCGGGTGAA
>DASQIQ010000090.1:0-1742 GCA_035631495.1 Micropepsaceae bacterium | reverse complement strand
CGATGGCCAATAAGGTCAAGGACGTGATCGCCGGCGTCCTGGAGGAAGACCCGGACACATTCGGGAACGGACCTTACCGGCCGGTGGTCGACCAGATCATTTCCTATTTATGGCCCTGCGAGCCGATATCCTGATTGGCGGCGTCGAAAAACGCTCTGCCGTTGTCGAACAGGCGCATGTTCAAACGTCATTGGGACAGCGAGGCATCAGCCGCGCTGACACCAGCGAAGGAGAATCGCCATGAAATATCTGCTGATGGTTTACGGGAGCGAACAGGCCATGATGGCCTTGAGCAAGGAAACAATGGAACAGGCGCTGGCCGGTTATACCGCCTATGGCGAGGCATTGAAAAAAGCGGGCGTGCTTGCCGGCTCGAACCGGCTGCGGCCGACAAAATCGGCCAGCACAGTGCGCGTCTCGGACGGCAAGACCTCTGTGCTCGACGGACCCTATGCCGAGACCAAGGAGCAGCTCGGGGGCTATTTCCTGATCGATGTCCCCGACCTCGACGCCGCTTTGTCCTGGGCGGCCCGCTGTCCGGGCGCCTCCCATGGGGCGGTCGAAGTTCGTCCCATCTGGGAGATGTAGAGCGGGTTGTCGTGATGCCGCGCGAGGGCGACCAGCAAGCCCGCGACACAGCCGAAGCGGTGGCGCGCCGCAGCTACGGCAAACTGGTCGCCTTTCTCGCCGCCCAGACCGGCGATGTTGCGCGCGCGGAAGACGCTTTGTCCGAAGCCTTCGCGTCGGCGCTTGCCGATTGGCCTCTTCACGGCGCACCCCAGAACCCGGAAGGGTGGCTGATGGCGGTGGCAAAGCGAAAGATCATCGACATGGTGCGCCGGCGCAAGAGCAGTGAAAAAGCTGCGGGCCATCTGCGGCTCCTGAGCGAAGAATCGGAGGCGGCGGCGGAAGGCGGCGCCGAGATTCCCGACGACCGCCTCGCTCTGATGTTCGCTTGCGCGCATCCCGCGATCGATCCGGGCATTCGAGCACCGTTGATCTTGCAAACCTTGCTCGGCTTCGATGCGGCAACGATCGCATCGGCGTTTCTGGTGTCGCCCGCCGCCATGGGCCAGCGGCTTTCTCGCGCCAAACACAAGATACGGGAATCCGGCATTCCGTTTCGCATCCCCGAATCCGATGACCTTCCCGACCGCTTGGATGCCGTGCTCGAATCCATCTATGCCGCCTTCGCCGAAGGCTGGTCGGATGCCACGGGCACGGAAAGCGGACGGCGCAATCTCGCCGAAGAGGCGATCTGGCTGGGGAGGCTGGTAATCGCGCTGCTTCCCGATGCGCCTGAAGCGCTGGGCCTGCTCGCCTTGGTGCTCCACTCCGAAGCGCGCCGTGGCGCAAGGCGCTCCGCCAATGGGGATTATGTGCCGCTCGCTGAGCAGGACCCCGCGCAATGGGATAAACGGTCTATCGAGGAAGCCGAAGCTCTGCTGCTGCGCGCGAGTCGCATGGACATGTTGGGCCGCTACCAGATCGAAGCGGCCATTCAATCTGCCCATGCGATTCGGCGGATCACCGGCCGGTCGGATTGGGCAGCGATCGAAAAACTCTATGACACGCTGGTTGCAATCTCCGCCTCTCCCGTGGCGGCGATCAACCGTGCGATTGCCATCGCCGAAAACCGGGGCGCGGCGGCCGGACTGGAGGCCCTGGCGGCCGTGGAAGGCGATGAGCGGCTGAACGCGTATCAGCCCTATTGGGCGGCGCGCGCCGCGCTGCTCGCGCGG
>DASQIQ010000089.1:0-2871 GCA_035631495.1 Micropepsaceae bacterium | reverse complement strand
TGCCGCGCTAGTGGAGCATCGGCAACCCTCGGGGACAATGGCAATGGCTGCTTTTTGGAACCGCGGCCGAGCGGCGCCGATCGGCATCCGCCTCGATGAAGAAGGTTCGGCGCGGATCGACGAGTATGTCGCGGGCCAAATCCCGCCGGACGTCCCGGGGATGGCGCTTGCCGTGGTCGAAGCGGGTACCGTTGTGCATGCGGCCGGCTACGGCCTGGCCGATTTCGACAACGAACGTCCAATCGCGCCGGAGACGATATTTCATCTCGCGAGTTGCGGTAAGCAATTCACCGGGTTGGGCATCCTGATGCTCGCCGAGGAACGCAGACTCAATCTCGACGATCCGATCGGCAAACATTTTCCGTCGCTTGCCGGCTTCGGTCCGGAGGTGACGCTGCGCCGCCTGCTGCATCACACCTCGGGCATCGGCGATCTTTACGATGACATCGGTGAGAACGAGGCGCTGTCGCTATGGGACCGGCCAACCAATGCCAACATCATCGAGCTTTACGCCAAACTAGGCTGCCCCATGGCCGCACAAGGCGTCCGCCCCGGCGACGACTTCGTTTACAGCAACTCCGGTTACGAGTTGCTTGGATCGGTCATCGAGAATGCCTCGGGCGAGTCGTATCACGACTTTTTTCAGCGGCGCGTTTTCGATCCGCTCGGCATGAAGGATACTTTTTCAGTACCTGATCCAAGAGAACACGACAGCCGGCGCGCGATCGCATACGGCATCAATGAGCGGGACGAGTGGGTGGAGGAGGGCGACAGTCCGTTCGACGGTATGGTGGGATCCGGATCGTTCTACACGACTATTGGCGACTTATGCCTGTACGATCAGGCTCTCAATAGGAATGGTCTTATCAGTCAGGCTGCCATGCGCGAGGCATTGACCAGCGGCCGCAAGAACAACGGCGATCTCACCGGCTATGGTTTCGGCTGGTTTCTTGACGATTACAAAGGCATGCCCTTTGCTGAACACAAAGGGAACTGGATCGGGTTCAACTCATACATCCGGCGCTATCTCGAACGGCCTCTGAGCTTCTATGTGCTCTTGAACAGTCCGGAAATCGATTTTTCCGAACTCGCGACCGTGGTGACGGATACTTACGGCTAGGAAACAGACCTGCTACGATAGCGACCTTGAAAAAAGGAGGGAGGAAACAATGCTGATCGATCGACGTCATGTACTTTTGCCGGCGCTCGCCGTCGGCGTTCTCGGCGCGCTACCGGCCTGGGCGGCTTCGCCGGATGAAGAGGCGGTTGCCAAGAATCTCGAGGCATTCCGCAAGGCCCAGGTCGCCGCCGACGCCAAGGCCTTCGACGCGCTGTGTGCCGCGGAGCTGAGCTACAGCCACTCCGATGCGCGCGTGGAGGACAAGGCGACCTTCATCGCCAACGCCACCAGCGGAAAATCGAAGTTCCTGTCGCTGGAATATAAGGACCCGCAGGTGCGTGTGGTGGGCCCGGTGGCCATCGTGCGGTTCCACTGGGTGGGCGAGAGCGAGGTGGTCGCGGACGGCAAGAAGAACAACACCAATCTGCACATCCTGATGAACTGGCAGAAGCAAGGGAACGACTGGAAGCTTTTGTCGCGCGCGTCGACCAAGCTCTAATCACCCCTGCCGTTTGAGAAAGGACCGGGCTGGGCCGCCTCCACTGTGGGGCGGCCCGCTCGCTGGCTTATGCTGCCGGTCTTCTGGTGGGTCTCGGCAGTACATAAGTGCAGCGGATGCATGAACTCGGATCCCTGCACCACCTGATTTCCCAATATGGCTACGGAGCGGTGGGCGTCATCGTCGCGCTGGAAAGCATGGGAGTGCCGCTGCCCGGGGAGACGATGCTCGTTTTGAGCGCGATCTACGCCAGCACGCACCCCGATCTCCATGTTGCCGCCGTCATTGCCTCGGCCGCCGTTGGGGCGATCGTTGGAGACAATGTCGGCTATTGGATAGGGCGGGAGTTCGGATACCGCCTTCTGCTGCGCTACGGGCGCTACGTCGGCTTGACGGAAAGCAGGATCAAGCTGGGCCAGTACCTTTTTCTCCATCACGGCGGCAAGGTGGTGTTCTTCGGCCGGTTCATCGCGGTGTTGCGCGTGCTGGCCGCCGTTCTCGCCGGCGTGAACCGCATGGAATGGCGCAGTTTCCTCATCGCCAACGCGGCCGGCGGCGTGCTCTGGTCTCTCGTTTATGGCTTGGGCGCCTACAGCTTCGGCGCCGCCGTGTTTCATGCAGCGAAGCCGCTCGCCATCGTGCTGGTGGTGGCTGCGCTCATCATCATCGCTTTGACGATCCGCTACGTGCGCGGGCATGAAGTGGAACTCGAGCGGCGGGCCGAGGAAGAGTTGCCCGGGCCGCTACGTCCGCCCGACCGGTTGCACCGCCGGCGACCGAGTTGAGAATTTTCGCACTTAGAGCGTGATGACTTTTCTTCGAATCGTCATCCCGCTCTAACTTCTTTTTGGAGCATGATCTTTTTCCGAAAACCGGTACCCACTTTTCGGGATCATGCTCTAGCTCGTGATGCGAAACCGCCGCTGCGCGTCCGGATTGATCTCGATCCCGAGGCCTGCCCCGGTGGGGATCGCGACCCGGCCCTTTTGGTGCTCGATCGGATTGGTCAGAAGCGCCGCGCGGATCGGATGTTCGGTGCGGTCGAACTCCAGCAGCGGCTCGACCGGGTTGAGCGACGGCGGCGTGCAGGATGGCAGCACGGCTAAAAGTTGCAGCGCCGCCGCCATCGCGATGCCGGTGCCCCACACGTGCGGCAGGTAGCGAACGCCGAAGGGGGCCGCCATGTCGGCGATCTTCTTGCATTCGGAGAGCCCGCCCGCCGAACAGGTGTCGGGCTGGACGATGTCGACCG
>DASQIQ010000088.1:0-3106 GCA_035631495.1 Micropepsaceae bacterium | reverse complement strand
CCCAAGCGCTCGCTTTACCAGTGCCGCCGCGCCTGCGTCATCTAACCTCGCGGTAATCAGCTTTTCCGCTGCGCTGATCGCGGCATCGGCTGCGATTGCCCGCACATCCGCCACGGCCTGCGCTTCGGCTTGCGCGATCTTCTCTTCGGCCTGTTTTCCGCGCCGCGCGATTTGCGCGGTGATGGCAGCGCGCGATTCGGTTCCGAAGCGTTCGGCCTCCGCTTTGGCTTCTGCAACAATGGAGCTGGCCTCCTCGTCCGCAGCGGCGCGCTTTGCCTGATATTCAACGAGCAGCGCTTCGGCCTCCGCGCGCAGGCGGCGCGCCTCCTCCAGCTCCTTGGCGATGGAAGCGGCGCGCGCATCCAGCGAGCTTGCCACCAATTGAGGCACGCGTTTCCAGAGCACGATACCGAGGAAAATCAGCGTGCCGATTCCAACCCAGAATTCGGGATCGCGGAAAAGCTCCATATCAGCCGCCCTTCGCCTCGATCGGAGGGACCGCCTTCGCGGCGTCCTCCGTGCTGACGCTCACCCCGATCAGCCGCTCCACGATCTGGGCTGCGGCTTCGGCGGCGGCAGTCCGGACCCCTGCCAATGCCTTGCCCCGTTCGGCGGCAATGCGTGTTTCGGCGGTGCCGAACGCCTTTTGCGCCTCGGAATCTGCTGCGGCTCTCAGACGATCGATCTCGCCGACAACGCTCTTCCTGTTTTCATCGGCAAGCTGATGCGCCCGGGTGCGCGCTTGCGCCAAGGCCGCCTCATAAGCGGCAAGCGCGCTTTGCGCATCTTTGCGGAAATTCTCCGCTGCTCCAAGGTCGCCTTCGATCCGGCCCCGCCTTTGTCCGATAGCGCCCTCGATCATGGGCAGCGTCTTGCGCTTGAGCACGAGAAACAACAGGCCGAACGTCACCACCAGCCAGAAGATCTGGCTCGGGAAGGTGTCGACCTTCATCTGGGGCAGCACACCGGCTTGCCCCCCCGGTGTGCCGGTGCCTTCCGTTGTTTCGCGCGGCTCTGCCATCGAACGTCTAGGTGAACAGAATGATGAACGCCATGACGACGCCCAGAAGGCCGGTGAATTCGCACAGCGCGAAGCCGACGAGCAGATTGGTGAACTGACCCTGGGCAGCGCCGGGATTGCGCAACGCACCGGAGAGGTAATTGCCGAAGATGATGCCGATGCCGACGCCTGCGCCGATGAGCGCGATAGAGGCAAGACCTGCGCCGATCATTTTTGCTGATGCAAGATCCATGATCCGTAAGCTCCTTATTGACGTTTATTGAGAAAGACGGGCCCCGCGTCGTCCTCAGTGATGTCCGTGCAGATTCAGGGCGTCGTTGAGATAGATGCAGGTGAGAATGGCAAACACATAGGCTTGCAGGAAAGCGATGAGGAATTCGAGCGCCGCGACGGCGATGATGGCCAATAGGGGCATGACCGAAATCAGCGACAGCACGCCGCCCGCGGTGGCCAAGCCGATGACGAAGGTGCCGAACACATAGAGCATGGTATGGCCGGCCAGCATGTTGGCGAAAAGGCGCACCGAGAGGCTGATCGGACGGCTCAGGAACGAGACGACCTCGATCGGTATCAGGACCAACAGCATGACCGGCGGCACCTTGGGCGCGAAGATCGAGAAGAAATGCAGCCCATGCCGCGCCAGGCCGACCACGATCACCATCAGGAAGACGAAAATCGCCAGCGCGAAGGTGATGATGATGTGGCTTGTCACCGTGAAGGGATGGACGAGCGGGAAGAGGCCGAGCAGATTCGAGAACAGCACGAACATGAAGAGCGTGAACACGAAGGGAAAGAACTTCAACCCTTCGATTCCTGCCGCCGAGCGGATCATGTCGGCGATCATGACGTAGCTCATCTCGGCAATGGATTGCATGCGCGTGGGCACCAGCCGCCGGGAAGACGCGCCCATGGTCAGAAACAGCGCTGCCGCGCCTGTTACGATGCACATCCACAAGGACGCGTTGGTGAAGGAAATGTCGAGATTGCCTATGTGCAGCGGCACAATGGGCCTGATCTCGAACTGCTCCATCGGGCTGGCCACAGGAACCCTCGTTCTCTTGCCTCAGCCGCTGGAGCGGTCTTGGCTCTCATTCATCTGGCGCGCCGTCCGGATCACATTGCGCATTCCGGCCGCGACGCCGAGCATAAACATCACAATCAGCAGAAGCGGCGAAGTCCCGAAAACACGATCGAGCGCCCAACCAATTCCGCCTCCCACAATCACGGCCGCCAGAAGCTCCGTCACAAGACGGAAGGCCGCCCCCAATTTGGACGGGGAGGGGTCGTCCCGCTGCACTTTCGTTTTGCCGCGCGCCTCATTTAAGCGCGCCTCCAAATCCGCCAGTCGCCGGGCATCGGGATCCTCATCGGTCATGCAGATCCCCCGCGCCGTTTCAGCGCCGCTTCATTTCAGGCAAATTGCAAGAACCGTTCTAAAAGGCGCGCGGACCTTAGGGGCGGGTCCGAATCGTGTCAAGGATGTCAGAATTGGCGTAACAAACTGATTCTGCTCATAAAAACTCGTCTGTGGCAGCTTGACGCTTGGCCTGGAATGGCATCGCGAGAGCGAATCATTTCCGCACCACAAGGCGATCCTCGATGCGAAGCTGCGCCAGAGCTTGGGTGAGATCATCGAGAGCGAGCGCGATGCATCCTTGCGTCTCGCCGTAATCGGCCCGCGCCAAATGGAGAAAGATCGCGCTTCCCTTGCCTGGCACCACCGGCGCATCGTTGAAGCCGATCACCGCGATCAGATCGTAGAGCGCATCCTGGCGCCACAATCGTTCGTCCAGGCTCGCATATGGCAGCCGCACGAGCCGGTTGTAGTTGGGATCGTCCGGCACGTCGCACCACGCAGAATCGGTTTCGATGGGCGCGGTGGGAAGAATCGACGGGGGGCGAGGAATGCGATCGGCCCGGTAGAGCACATTGCGCAAAACCCATGTGCCGGCGGGTGTCACGCCGTCCCCTTCACGAATCTTCTCCGCAATGCCGGCGCGGCCGATGGCGCAGCGCCGCGGACCCGCGCCCCAATCGGCGATGGTGATCTCACCCTGGCGACAAACGACGATATCCATCGCCTGA
>DASQIQ010000087.1:0-4648 GCA_035631495.1 Micropepsaceae bacterium | reverse complement strand
ATCGCGATGCCTGGTTCGTCGGCTTCTCGGCCGAATATGTCACTTGCGTGTGGATCGGCAACGACAATGGCGCCTCGATGAAAACCGCCACAGGCGGCGGGCTGCCGGCGCGCATCTTCAAGGCCTTCATGTCCGATGCGGAGCGCGGGCTTCCGGCCAAGCTGCTCATTGGGATGACGCTGTTCGGAACCGAAGAACCGCCTGGAGAAGAAGACATTCCCGAGCCGCCCAAGCCTCCGGCGCCGAAAGAAGAACACGACGACGTGCTGACCGCCTTCCAGCATCTGCTCGACAAGCTGTTCTAATAACCGCGCCGAATTCGTCCCCCCTGATGCCTCTCACGAAAGCTAGAGCAGGGACCGGAAACCGCACTCCTGCCTTGTGAGAATTATGGCGGGTTCCTATCATCCACGACCAACCGAAGCGGCGGCCAAATAGGAGCGACACCATGAGAATGATTCGAGGCAAATGGCTGGGCAGCATAGCCCTGACCTTGGCCGGTATTGTTGCCATGGCGCCGACTCGGGCGTCGGCTGCGCCCGCCGCGGACCGCGTTGCCATCGACAATGACGACATCGGTGGCGTCGTACGCAACCCCAGTGGCCAGCCGGAAGCCGGCGTCTGGGTGATCGCCGAGACGCGCGATCTGCCGGTTCGCTTCATCAAGATCGTGGTTACTGATGATCTGGGCCGCTTCGTCGTGCCGGACCTGCCGCAGGCGAATTATCAGGTGTGGGCGCGGGGCTATGGCTTGATCGATTCCGACAAGACCACGACCACACCCGGCAAGATCGTGAATATCGCCGCAAAGCCCGCGCCCGATGAGGCCGCCGCCGCACGCTATTATCCGGCGATCTACTGGTATTCGATGATGAAGATCCCCGGCAAAGAGCTCTTCGGGGGCAAAGATCCGAATATTCCGGCGCGCCTGACGCAGCAAGGCTACCTCAACAGCATGAAAAGCAATGGCTGCGTCGGCTGTCATCAGCTCGGTCAGCTCGCGACGCGCACAATTCCGAAGAAGTTTCTTGATGAGCAAGCCGGGAGTCATGCCGACGCATGGCTGCGCCGAATTCAATCCGGTCAAGGCGGTATGCCCATGATCCAAGTCGGTGCCGGAGATCTCGGCGGCGCCGCCTTCAAATATCTCGGCGATTGGTCGCAGCGGGTGGAGAAGGGCGAGATTCCCAAGAACAAGCCGTCGCGCCCGCAAGGGGTGGAGCGCAACATCGTCGTGACGCTTCGCGACTGGATGAACGAGAAGCAATATCTGCACGATCTGATTTCAACGGATCGCCGTTATCCCACCGTCAATGCGAACGGTCCGCTGTACGGTCAGCCCGAATACAGCTCGAACGACATGCCCATTCTCGATCCGGTCAAGAACACCGCGACCGTCTTCAGGATGCCGGTGCGCGACAAGGATGCGCCCTATGCGCTGGGTCCAGGACATGTCGCAGGCGACAAGGCGCTTCTGCCGTCCAATTATTGGGGCGACGAGATGATTTGGGACACGCGCGTCAACAACCACAATTCCATGATCGGCCGCGACGGGCGCGTGTGGCTCGCCGCGACGTTCCGCAAGCCGGAAAATCCCGACTTCTGCAAGGCGGGCTCCGATCATCCGTCGGCCAAGGTGTTCCCGATCGCTCGCAATGTGCGCTCGATCACCGTCTACAATCCCAAGACACAGGAATACAAATTCATCGATACCTGCTTTGGCACGCATCATCTGCAATTTGCCTATGACGCTAACGATACGCTGTGGGCCAGTGGCGGTGGACCTGTGGTGGGTTGGCTCAACACCAAGATGTATGACCAGACGGGCGATGCGGCGAAGTCTCAGGGGTGGACCCCGCTCATTCTCGACACCAATGGGAACGGCAAACGCGATGCCGGCTGGGTCGAACCGAACCAGCCCGTCGATCCGACAAAGGATAAGCGGATTGTTGCGGGCTTTTATGCGGTCATGCCAAATCCTGTCGACGGTTCGATCTGGGGGTCTTTCCGCGGCAATCCGGGCTCGATCGTCAGGATCGAGCCCGGTTCGAATCCGAGCGAAACGGCGCTTGCCGAAATCTACAATGTGCCTGCGCCCGGCTTTGGCGTGCGCGGCGCGGACATCGACAGCAAGGGCGTTGTCTGGGTGTCGCTCGCGAGCGGCCATCTTGGAGAATTCGACCGCAAGAAGAGCAAACGCCCGCTGAACGGCCCGAAGGCGACCGGCGATCATTGTCCGGAAGGCTGGACCCTTCATCAATATCCGGGGCCCGGCTTCGAAGGCATCGGTCCAAACAGCGCAGAGTCGAGCTATTATTCCTGGGTCGACCAGCACAACACATTCGGCCTGGGCAACGATGTGCCGATGTCCACCGGCAATCTCAATGACGGCATCATCGCCTATTCCGGCGGCAAGATGGTCGTGCTGCGTGTTCCCTATCCGCTTGGCGTCTACGCCAAGGGCTTCGACGGGCGTATCGACGATCCCAATGGCGGCTGGAAAGGCCGTGGTCTGTGGATGGCGAATGGGGACCGCACGCCATGGCTGATCGAGGGCGGCAAGGGCACCAAGCCTCTCGCAATTCATTTCCAATTGCGTCCCGATCCGTTGGCCAAATGACGATGGGCAAGTGATCTGCCCTGATCCGGAGCCGACTCACGTGCCCAGCGGCCTCAATCCCGGCGGATCGATTCAGTTGACGTCGTTGAGTAATACCCAGCGAGCGGAGGAGGGCTACTCCGCGGCGATGACGCGCTCGGCCTCGGCGAGCGAAACCGAAACCAGTTGGCTGACGCCGCGCTCGGCCATGGTCACCCCGAACAGCCGGTTCATGCGCGACATGGAGAGCGCGTGATGGGTGATGATCAGATAACGCGTGTCGGCCAGGCGCGTCATCTCGTCCAGCAGCCGGCAGAAGCGATCCACATTGGCATCGTCTAAGGGCGCATCGACTTCGTCGAGCACGCAGATCGGCGCGGGGTTGACCAGGAACACGGCAAAGATCAGCGCGATGGCCGTCAGCGCCTGCTCGCCGCCCGAGAGCAGCGATAGGATGGTCAGTTTCTTGCCCGGGGGTTTGGCAAGGATTTCGAGCCCTGCTTCCAGCGGATCTTCCGATTCGGTGAAGGTGAGGCGCGCTTCGCCGCCCTGGAACAGTTCCTTGAACAGGCGCTCGAAATTCGCATTCACCTGATCGAAGGAGGCGAGAAGCCGCTCGCGCCCTTCCTTGTTCAGGCTCTGAATGCCACGGCGCAGACGTTGGATCGCGCCGTCAAGATCGGCACGGTCCGCGGAAAGAGCCTGCACGCGCTGCTCATGTTCCTGCGCTTCTTCTTCGGCGCGTAAGTTTACGCCGCCCAATTGCTCGCGCTCGGCTTTGAGTTTTTCGACGCGCTTCTCGGCCTGATCGAGCGGGGGCAGCTCGGCGCCGTCCTTCAGCTCGGCGCGCGCCGCAAGCTCTCCGGGCGTCGTATCTAACTCGTCGCGGATGCGCCGGGCGAGTTCCGAGAGCCGGTCGGCGGCCGATTGGGCCCGTGCCTCGCAGCCGGCGCGTTCTTCGCGCGCCTCGCTCAATGCATGATTGGCGGCTTTGGCGTGTCTGTCCGCTTCGCTCAGCTCGTTCTCGGCGGCAGCGCGCGCATCGGCTGCCTGTTTGCGCGCTGTCTCGGCGATATCGATGGCGTCCATCAATGCGAAACGGCGCGTGGCGATGGATGCCGGGGCCGCTTCAAGGAGCGCAAGCTCCGCGTTCATTTCCGCGATGCGCTCGCCCAGCGACTCGATCTGTCGGATCGCCGCATCGCGGCGCGAAGCCCAACGTGTGTTTTCTTCGGCGATGGCCGCAAGGCGCGCGCTGCGCTGAAGCGCTTCGCGGCGCATGGTTTCCAGCACCGTGCGGGCCTCGCCGGCAGAGTCGCGCGCTTCGGCGGCGGAATGGCGCGCGTCGGCAAGGCTGGCAGCGAGCGCATCGCCATCGGGCAAAGCCGCCAGAGCTTGCTCGGCGGCTTCCGCCGCGCGGCGTGCATTCTCGCGAATCTGCTCAAGCCCCTTCAGTTCCGCTTGGAGCGTCGCAAACTTCGCCGTGCGTTCGGCTGCGACGCGGGCCGCCCTGGCAGAAGCGTCCTGGGCACGAATCAGCGTCGCTTCGGTTTCGCGTAAACTTCGCGACGCCGCGCGAACGGATTCATTGGCGATGGCCGCTTCGTTCTGCGCCGCTGCGTAGGCGGCCTGGGCCGCGGCGCGTTTCGTCTTGGCGCCGGCGAATTCCTGTTCCAGCGCATGCAAACGGTTGCGCTGTTCCAGACGTATCGCCGCCTGGCTCGGCGCGTCGGCGGAAACGGAGAACCCGTCCCAACGCCAGAGGTCGCCCTGTTGCGTGACCAGCCTCTGGCCCGGACGCAGATGTTTTTGTGCCGCGCGCCCCTCATCGGCCGTGACCACGCCGGTAAACGCCAGACGCCGGGCGAGAGCCGTGGGTGCCTCGACAAAACGCGCGAGCGCCGCGCCCGCCGGCAGCGGCGGCGCATCGTCCGGCGCGCCGAGATCGCGCCAATGTTGCGGCGCTGCTTCGTCAAGCGGCGCGTCAAGATCATCGCCCAAGGCCGCTGCCAGCGCCGATTCATATCCCGGTTCAACCTTCAGCGAATC
>DASQIQ010000086.1:0-10095 GCA_035631495.1 Micropepsaceae bacterium | reverse complement strand
GGCCGAGCTTTGCGAGGAGAGCGGACTCGGCGTCCCGCCCGACACGGATGGGGGAGCATGGGTTTTCGACGTTGCCGGTCTGGAGCAGGCCGGCCCGCCGCATCTCTCTTTCTATGATGGACGGCGGGACAAGGAATCCTTGCTCGCCACCAAAGCGGGCTGGTGCCTTGTTGGCAAGAAAGCTCGCGATGCGGCTCCCCCGGACACGGTTCTGCTACCCTGCGCCGATGGCGGCCGGGTGTTTGCGGGGATCGCGCGCCGCTTCTATCCCCGGCATGAGCTTGATATCCAAGCGCAGGAAACAGCGATTCATCCCAGCGCCAAGCTCGGCGAAGGAATTGTGCTCGCGCCCGGCGTGATCATCGGGCCGAATGCCGAGATTGGCGACGGTACGCGCATCGGTGCTTACAGCGTCATTGGCCGTGGCGTGACCATAGGGCGCCGCGCGGAAATCGGTTCGCATGTCTGGGTTGGCTTCGCCCATCTCGGCGACGACGTCTTGATCCAGCCCGGAGTGAAAATCGGCGCTTCGGGCTTCGGTTTCTCCTCCGGGCCAGACGGTCATCTCAAAATCCCGCAGCTTGGGCGGGTGATCATTCAGGACCGCGTGGAGCTGGGTTCCAATTCGACGGTGGATCGCGGCTCGCTGGGAGACACGGTGCTCGGCGAAGGGACCAAAATTGATAATCTCGTTCAGATCGGGCACAACAGCCTAACGGGGCGTCACTGCATCATGGCTGGGCAGGCCGGTCTTTCGGGGAGCGCTGTGCTGGGCGATTTCGTGATCGTCGGGGGCAAAACGGGCGTCTCCGATCACGTGACCGTCGGCGACCGCGCGCGGTTCGCGGGCCTATCGGGTGTTGCGCGAGACATGGAAGGGGGCCGCGATTATGGCGGTATCCCGGCGCGCCCCATTCGGGAATGGCACAAAGAAACGGCGCTCATTGCAAAGCTCGCGCGGAAGGGCAAACGGTCGACGGATGAATGACGAAGCGAGGCATATTTCGCCCCCGACGCTGCTCGACGTTGAGCAGGTGAAGCGCCTGCTGCCGCATCGTGCGCCGTTCTTGATGATCGATAAGCTCTCGGACATCGTATCGGGCGAATCCGCGGTCGGCTGGAAGGCGGTTAGCATCACCGAACCGCATTTTGCCGGACATTTCCCCGAATATGCGGTCATGCCCGGCGTTCTGATCGTCGAAGCCATGGCGCAAGCGGCGGGCGCGCTTGTGGTGCATACGCTCGGCCTTCAGGATCAGCGTCGCGTGGTCTATTTCATGACCATCGACAAAGCGCGCTTTCGCCGTCCTGTCCACCCCGGTTCGCTGCTGCGCATTCCGGTCCGGGTACTCAGACATCGTGGTCCGGTATGGCGCTTCGAAGGCAAAGCCTTTGTCGGAGAAGAGCTGTGCGCCGAAGCCGAATACAGCGCTATGCTCACCGAGCACAGCCTCGCCTCGGGTCCGCCCCCGATGCCGGGCTGATGGCGAGGATCCACCCAGCGGCCATTGTTGAGGACGGCGCAGTATTCGGCGCGGGGGTCGAGGTTGGCGCCTTTTGTGTCATCGGCAGCCGCGCGCGTCTGGGGGAGGGCGTCCGAATCCTCTCCCATGTGGTGATTTCGGGCGACACGGAAATCGGAGCCGGCAGCGTGGTGCATCCCCACGCCGTGCTTGGCGGAGGTCCACAATTTCGCGGCGATCCCGGCACGGACGCGCGCCTCGTGATTGGCAAAGACAACATCATCCGTGAGCACGTCACAATGAATGGCGGCTCGGTAAAGGGAGGCGGGCTCACCCAGGTGGGCGACCGTGGTTATTTCATGGCTTACAGCCATGTTGCCCATGATTGCCACATCGGCAATGACGTGACATTCGCCAATGGCGTTGCGCTTGGCGGTCACGTCACGATGGGTGATGGCGTCAATGTGGGTGGTCTTGCCGCCATTCAACAATTCGGCCGCATTGGGCGAAACGCGTTTGTCGGCGGCGTAACCGGAGTACCGGACGATGTCATTCCCTACGGACTTGTGTGGGGAGACCGCGCCCGGCTTCAAGGGCTCAATTTGATCGGATTGAAGCGGCGAGGTCTCCCGCGCGCTTCCATCCATGCCCTTCGCGCCGCCTTTCGCGCGATCTTCTTCGGAGAAGGCTCACTGGCGACGCGGGCACACGCCGCCGGCGAGCGCTGGAAGAACGTGCCTGAGGTGGGCGAAATCGTTCAATTCATTCTGGCGGACAGCAAGCGCCCCATCTGCATGCCGGCACGCGGGCGGGACGCCGACGCCGCCGAGACGGCGTGAACCCCATGTCTGGCGGGACCCTTGGAATCATCGCTGGTGGCGGCGAGCTCCCCATTGCCATCGCTCAGGCGGCGCAGGATAGCGGCCGCGCCATATTCGTTGTGGCACTGGATGGCATGGCGCGCGCCTCCGATGTCGATCCATTTCCCCACGGCTTTGTCTCTCTTGGAGAGCTCGGCAAGGCGATCAAGCTCCTGCAGCACGCGGGCTGCGAGGAAGTTACGCTCGCAGGCAAAGTGGCGCGGCCGGAATTCACCAAGCTGAGACTCGATGCGCGGGGTGCGCTTGCCTTGCCGCGAATCATGGCGGCGGCGCTCAAAGGTGATGATGCGTTGTTGCGCACGCTTCTGGCGATCTTTGAAAAAGAGGGGATGCGCGTTATCGGCTCGGCGCAAGCTGCACGCAATCTGCTGGCTCCGCTTGGTCCACTGGGCAGGCTGAAACCTCTGCCGGCAGATGACGCCGATATCCTGCACGCCTTTCGTGTCGTCGCGGCGATGGGGGCCCTCGACATCGGGCAGGCGGCGGTCGTCTGTCAGGGGCTTGTCCTTGCCGTTGAAGCGGCGGAAGGGACGGATGCGATGCTGGAGCGCGTAGCCGCGCTGCCGGCGGCTCTGCGAGGCTCGCCGGCCCATCGCAAAGGCGTGCTGGCTAAAGCCGCCAAACCCCATCAGGAACGGCGCGTCGATTTGCCGGTGATTGGCGTTCGCACAGTCGAATTGGTGGCGGAGGCCGGTCTTTCGGGCATTGCCGTCGAAGGTGGTGCGGCGCTGATCATGGGTCGCGCGCGCGTTGTCGAAGCGGCCGACCGCTACGGCATTTTCGTCTATGGCTTCGCGCCGGAGGATAACAAGCGTGAATGAGCCGGGCGCGGGCTACGAGCCACGCACCGTCATGTTGGTGGCGGGCGAGCCATCGGGCGATCAACTGGGCGCACAATTGATGGCGGGCCTGAAAAAAATCGCTCGCGGCCGCGTGCGCATCGTAGGTGTGGGCGGCCCGGCCATGAGCGCCGAGGGTCTGAAAAGCCTCTTCCCGCTCGATGCGACTTCGGTCATGGGTCTGCGCGAAGTCGTGCCGCGCATCCCCGCCATACTGAAACGCGTGCGCGAGGCGTCCGATTTCGCACTGAGAACGCGTCCTGATCTTGTCGTCATCATCGACAGCCCCGATTTCACGCATCGCATCACACAGCGCATCAAACGACTCGATCCCTCAATTCGCACCGCCAATTACGTGCCGCCGCAAGTCTGGGCGTCGCGTTCCTATCGGGCGCGGAAAATGGCGCGCTATATCGACGCGGTGCTGACGTTGTTTCCCTTCGAGGCGGCGTTCTTCGAGCGCTACGGCATTCGCGCCTATTCGGTCGGCTATCCGGTCATCGAGCGCGCCAAGCACATGGTCGGGGGCGCGGCATTTCGGCAGCGGCTCGGCATATCCGCCGATACGCCACTGCTCGCCGTTCTTCCGGGAAGCCGGCGCAGCGAAATTCGTTTCATCCTGCCGCCCTTCAAAGCAGCGGTCGCCATTCTCGCGCGCACCATCCCCGGGCTTGCCTGCGTGCTGCCCACCACCGGCCATGTAGCGGAACTCGTGCGCGCATCCGCCGCGGATTGGCCCACGCCGATCCAAATCGTGCAAACCGATGAGGAGAAATTCGCGGCCTTCGATGCCGCCGACGCCGCCCTGGCCGCGTCGGGAACGGTGACGAGCGAACTCGCGCTTGCCAAGACGCCCATGGTGGTCGGCTATCGGGTGGGTTGGCTGACCTATTTGTTGGCCCGGCCCTTGATGCACGCGACGCATATCGTGCTGATCAATATCGTGCTCGGGCGCGAAGCCGTGCCGGAATTCATCCAAGGCGCCTGCACTCCCGAAGCCCTTGCGGGCGCGCTGAAGGTGCTGCTGACCGATCAGACGGCGCGCATCAAGCAATTGCGCGATCTCGAAGACGCGGTCCGCATTTTCGGCCTGGATCAGGAATCACCCAGCCTGCGCGCGGCTCGCGCGGTGCTGGAGTTGGCGGAAGGCGCGCCCGCTCGGACGCGCTCTGCGTGAGAGCCTATTTCACCTGAAGCTGTTTGCGCAAAAATGCCGTGCTGCGATTGAGCGCGTCGGTGGCGTTCTTTTTGGCGAAATCGGCGCCGAAGCCGTGGCTCTCGCCGGGGTAGATCACAAGCTCGACAGGCGCGCCCAATTGCTTGGCCTCTGCGGCGAGCTCTTTTCCGGCATCGACCGGAATGACCTGATCGGCATCGCCATGCAGCACCAGAAGCGGCGGGTAGCGCTTGGCCCGCGTGCCCAGCGGCCAGGGATCGGTACCGTAATAGATCACCGCCGCCGTCACTTTCGGATCGAGCGTGGCCGCGCCAGTCGCCAGAATCCCACCATTGGAAAAGCCGATCAGGCCGACCTTTCCGTTCGAGTCCTTTTGCTTTTCCAGATAGCCGGCCAGTTCATCGACCGATTTCGCCCAAGCCGCATAACGCTGCTCAAACACATCGACGCCGTTGGACATCATCTTGTCGTCGGTATCGCTGTAATAATAGACGAGATAGGCATCCATGCCCTGGTTCGCGAGCGCCGATGCGTAGCGGTTGTAATCGGCAAGGCGCCGGTCGAACCCGCCCGCGCCGTGCAGCAACAGCACCGATGGGCGCGGAGCATCGCCGGGCGCTTTGAATTGCGTCACATGCACGGCCCGTTCCGTCGAGGGCAGCGTGATCTTCTTGCCTTCGATGTCCGCCGCCGAGGCAAGCCCGGTAAATGCGGTAAAGGCGACCGCTGCGAGGATGCCGGTAACGAGCCGTTTCATGGCCTCACTCCCCTTTGAGGTTCTTATTGAGGAAGGCAAGCGCCCGCTTGAATGCGTCATCCGCGGACGGCGTGCCGAAATTCTGGCCGAAACCGTGATTGGTGTTGGGATAGGAGACGAACTCCGCATCGGCGCCGACTTTCTTCGCTGCCGCGTAGAGCGCTTTGCCGCGTTCGATGGGTTCGCGCGTGTCTGCTTCGCCATGCATGATGAGAAGCGGCGGAAAGCGCTTGGCCTCATAACCGGGCACGCGTGAAACGCCGCCATAATAGATTACGGCCGCATCGATGTTCTTATCGAGCGGCGTGGCATGGGCCGACAGGTTCCCACCATTGGAGAATCCGACAAGACCGACCTTGCCGTTGGAGTCCGGCATCTTCTTCGCGTCGCTGGTGAGATCGCTCACCAGTTTCGCCCAAGCCGGGAAGCGGCGGACGCTGACGCCCGGCGCATTGGCCTTGCGGTCCGCGACGTCAGAATCGCTGTAATAGTAAACCATGTAGGCGTCGAAGCCGTGATTGGCGAGCTCGCTGCCATATTGACGAAAATTCTCCGTGCGCCCTTCCGCGCCGCCCCAGCCCTGGCCTCCATGGAGCATCAAGACGGTCGGCCGCTTGGCATTGCCGGGCGCCCGGAAGAATTCCACCTTCACGGCGTGTTCCGTGGCGGCGAGGGTCATCTCCTTGCCGGCAATATCCGCCGCCGACGCAGCGGGGACGAAACCCGAGAGCACGAGCAGCGTTAGGAGCGCGAACAATGAACGCGTCAAAGCTTTCATGATCTGGTCCGCTTTCAGTTGGGGGCGAGGAAGCCGGCGGGGTGGGAGGCGCCATACGGCAAATGATGGGCGTAACGATGAAAGCCCAAAGAAACCATCATCAGCGCAAATGACGCCGCGACGGCCGCGGCGACCGCGCGCCGCCATCTGGCGCGGCGGCGATTGTCGTTGGCGGCGCGGACGCGGGGAAGCCGAAAGGGTTTTGCTTCGCCCGGATGCATCGCTGTTCTGCCCGCTATTTGCGCTTCTCGAGTGGAATATAGTCCCGGCGATGGGGTCCCGTATAGATTTGCCGCGGCCGCCCGATTTTTTGTTCGGGATCCTCGATCATTTCCTGCCATTGGGCGACCCAGCCGACCGTCCGGGCGAGCGCAAAAAGGGCGGTGAACATATCGGTCGGGAAGCCTAGGGCTTTCAACGTGATACCCGAGTAGAAGTCGATATTGGGATAGAGCTTCTTTTCGATGAAATAATCGTCCTGAAGGGCGATCCGTTCGAGTTCGAGGGCGGTCTTCAGCAGAGGATCGTCGTGTTTGCCGAGCTCGTCCAGCACCGCATAGCACTGGTCACGCATCACCTTGGCGCGTGGATCGTAATTCTTGTAGACGCGATGCCCAAAGCCCATCAGGCGGAAGGAATCGTTCTTGTCCTTCGCGCGCTTCACATATTCCGGCACACGGTCGATAGTGCCGATCTCCTGGAGCATTTTCAGCGCCGCCTCATTGGCGCCGCCATGGGCGGGACCCCAAAGGCATGCAATGCCGGCCGCAATGCAGGCGAACGGATTTGCCCCCGACGAACCGGCAAGGCGCACCGTCGAGGTCGATGCGTTCTGTTCGTGATCGGCATGCAGGATGAAGATCGTGTCCAGCGCTTTGGCCAACACCGCATTGCCCTTGTACTCCTCGCACGGCACCGCGAAGCACATCCGCATGAAGTTCTCGGTGTAGCCGAGATGATTGAGCGGATACACGAATGGTTGGCCGATGGAATATTTATACGCCATGGCGGCAATGGTCGGCATCTTCGCGATCAGACGATGGCTCGCCACCTCGCGCTGATGTTTGTCGGTGATGTCGGTGGAGTCGTGATAGAAGGCCGAGAGAGCCCCCACCACGCCCACCATCACCGCCATGGGATGCGCATCGCGCCGGAATCCACGGAACAGGAAGCTGATCTGTTCATGCACCATCGTATGGAAGGTGATGGTGTGGTCGAATTCCGCCATGACCTTGGGCGTGGGAAGTTCCCCGTAGAGCAGGAGATAACAGACTTCCAGAAACGAGGAATGCGTCGCCAACTGGTCGATCGGGTAGCCGCGATAGAGCAATACCCCTTTGTCGCCGTCGATGAAGGTGATGTCGCTTTCGCAGGAGGCGGTGGAGGTGAATCCCGGATCGTAGGTGAAAACATCGGCGTCGGCATAAAGCTTGCGGATATCGACGACGTCGGGACCCTCGGTCGCTTTATAGACTGGAAGGTCGACGCGTGTGTTCCCATAGGTGAGCGTGGCTGTCCCATTCTTCTGGACGCCGCTCGCATGTCTGCTCATGTCAGAACTCCGTAGGTTATGGAGCGGCCCTCCCTCAAGGTCCGTTACTATTTTTATATCTAATCGTATTAACGAGGCGTAGGCACGGCATAAACCGCGCAGAAACCACAGTTTAATCGCCTTGAGCGCGAATGCGAGTCAATGCCTCTTCGCGCCCTAAGACCGCCGCCACATCGAAGATGGGAGGCGAGGCGGTCCGCCCCGTGAGCGCCGCGCGCAGGGGCTGGGCAATATCCCCGAGCTTTACGCCTTCCTTTTCGGCAAAAACCCGCGTGCGGGTCTCCAGCGACGCCGCATCCCATGGGTCCGCATCGAGTTTAAGGGCAAGGCGCGATAGGAGCATGCGTGCTTGCTCCGTCAATGCAGCGGTAGCGGCCGCGTCGGCCGGTGGCGCGCCGCTCGTGAAGAGGAAATCCGCCTTCTCCAGAAGCTCGACCAGCGTTCTTGCCCTCGGTTTTAAAAGCGGCATCGCCGCGACAAGGCGGGCGTGCAGGATCGCATCGAAGACCAGTCCGGGCTTCAGGCGCCCGGCAAAGGCGATGGCTTCGTCCGCAAGCGCGCCATCGGACATGTCACGTATGTAATGTGCGTTCACGCTGTCGAGCTTCTTCATGTCGAAGCGGGCAGCGGAACGCCCGATGGAATCGAGGTTGAACCACTCGATGGCCTTTTCCGTCGGGATGATCTCGTCATCGCCATGGCTCCAGCCCAGCCGCAACAGATAATTGCGCATCGTCTCGGGCAGATAACCCATGTCGCGATAGGCCTCGACGGCCAGCGCGCCGTGGCGCTTCGAGAGTTTGGCGCCGTCCGCTCCGTGGATCAGCGGCAGATGACCGTAAACCGGCACCGGCCATCCCATCGCCTCGATGATCTGCAATTGGCGCGCGGCGTTGTTGAGATGATCGGCGCCGCGGATCACATGGGTGACGCCCATGTCGAAATCATCCACCACGACCGCCAGCATATAGGTCGGGTTGCCGTCGCTGCGTAACAGCACCATGTCGTCAAGCTGGTCGTTCGACCAGCGCACCGTCCCCTGCACCACGTCGTGGACGATGGTCTCGCCCGATTGCGGCGCCTTCAGCCGCACGACATAGGGCATGTTGTGCTGCTCGGGGCCGGGCTCGCGATTGCGCCAGCGCCCGTCATAGCGCACGGAAACGCCTTTGGCTTTCTGCTCAGCCCGCATCTGATCCAGTTCCTGGGGCGTCGCGTAGCAGCGATAGGCCTGTCCCTTGGCCAGCATTTGCTCCGCCACCTCGCGATGCCGGCCGGCGCGGGCGAACTGGAAAATGGGCTCCTCATCCCAATCGAGCCCCATCCAGGCCAGACCGTTGAAAATCGCCGCCACCGCCTCGGGCGTAGAGCGCTCGCGGTCCGTGTCTTCGATGCGCAGCAGAAATTTGCCCCCCGAGTGGCGGGCATAGAGCCAGTTGAACAAAGCCGTCCGGGCCCCGCCAATGTGCAAATAGCCGGTGGGGGAGGGCGCAAAGCGCAGGACGGGGTTCCGTTTTTCGGCCATTATTCGGTCTTTCGGGTGGTGGCTTCTAGCAAAGGGGGGGCCGTGGGAATAGGCCTCGGGCGATTTGCCGGCATTGCGGCGCGGCTTGGGCTGCGGCCCGCCGTCGCGAACGCCGTGGCTTCGCCCGGCGCGGCCACAGCAGCGGAGCATGGCGCGCCCGGGGTTGTGCTCAAGAGCTTCACGGGCGGGCTCCTGCGCAATCTCGCGGCCGAGGAAGAGCGCTGGCTTGGCTGGAGCGTTGCGGGTTTTGCCAGCGGCATCGCGGCGTATTTTTCGCTTAACTCCGAGCCCTCGCTCGCTGCTGCCGGCGCGGCCGGACTGGTCGGTCTGCTCGGCGCCTTGCGCGCGCCGAGGGCCGCGGGAGTGGCGATGCGATTTGTCTGTGTTCTCCTCGCTGCCGCATCGCTTGGCTTTGCCGCGGCGAAGCTCCGCACCTTCTTTGTCGATGCGCCCATGATCAGCCACGACCTTGGACCGGTCGCGCTGACGGGCCGCATCGAAAGCGTCGATATCAAGGCCCCCAACAGAGCCCGCATCGTCCTTGCCCCTTCCAAGCTTGGCGATGGGAAGACCGCGCCGCCCCGCTCTGTTCGCCTGACCCTGATCGGCGCCAAAGCGGTCTCCGCCGCGCAACCCGGCGCCGTGGTTTCGGTGCTCGCCGTGTTGCGTCCCCCGCCCGAACCCTCCATGCCGCATGGCTATGATTTCGCGCGCTGGGCCTATTTCCACGGCATCGGCGCGGTCGGTTTCACCTATGGCGCGCCAAAACCGTTGGAAGATGCGCCGCCCCTAAGCTCTTCCAATCGCCTGATGGCCGGCGTGGAGAAACTGCGTCTGTCCATGACAGGACGCATTGAGGCGGCCATTCCCGGCCCCGACGGCAGCATCGCCTCGGCCTTGATCACCGGTGAGCGGGGCGAAATCGGTGAAGAAGACGTTCAGGCCTATCGCGACTCGGGCCTGGCGCATGTGCTGTCGATTTCGGGCGTGCATCTGGCGCTTGCGGGACTAGGCATATTTTGGGCTTTGCGCGCTCTGCTCGCATTGTGGCCGCGCATCGCGCTGACGCAGCCGATCAAGAAATGGGCGGCCGGCGCGGCCTTGCTAAGCGCGAGTTTCTACA
>DASQIQ010000085.1:0-5855 GCA_035631495.1 Micropepsaceae bacterium | reverse complement strand
TGCGCCGGAAGGTCGAGATAGAGCACCCGCTTGTCGAGATACAGGATGTTCTGGAAGGGCCAGGGCAGTTTCATGTGTAGACCCGGCGTGGTGATGACCGCGCGTGGTTCGCCAACCTGCAGCACAAGCGCCAGCTGGGTTTGGTGCACCGTAAACAAAGAAGAAAACAGCACAATAAGACCAACAAATCCGAGGGCGGCGAAGACGACGAGGCGTTGGCGTTTCATGGCCGGCCTCCCCTTGCGTCGGCGACGGGCGCGCCCGGTCTGACCGGCGTTCCTTGCTTGAGCTCCGGCAGCGGTAGATAGGGCACCACGCCCGATCCACCCTTGTTGTCGACGATGACTTTGTTCATGTCGCCGAGAACGTCGCGCATGGTATCGAGATAGATGCGCCTGCGGGTCACATCCGGCGCCTTTTTGTATTGATCATAGATGGAGACGAAACGTGCCGCTTCGCCCTGCGCTTCGGCCGTGACCTGCTGCTTATAGCCTTCGGCTTGCTGGATGATGCGGGCCGCCTGGCCGCGCGCTTCGGGCACGACCTTGTTGGCGTAAGCTTCCGCTTCGTTGCGCATGCGGTCTTGATCGGTACGCGCCGCCTGCACGTCGCGATAGGATTCGATGACCTGGGCCGGCGGATCGGCCTTCTGCATCTGCACCCGCGTCACCGTCACACCCGCATTGTAGGAATCGAGTATGCGCTGCATCAAGTCGCGCACCTCATCTTGAATCGGCTCGCGATTGGCGGTGAGGATCGGCTCGATCTGATTCTTGCCGACCACTTCGCGCATGGCGCTTTCGGCCACCGCCTTGACGGTCCCATCCAATTGATTGTCCGGGTTTTCGACATTGAACAGAAAAGCCGCGGCGTCCTTGATCACCCAGAACACGGTGAAGTTGGTATCGATGATGTTCTCATCGCCCGTCAGCATCAGGCTTTCTTCCGGAATATCGCGCGCCCCTTGGGCGTTGCCGAGGCGATAACCGATATAGACGGCTTGCTCACGCGTGACGGGGGGCGTTGCGACCGATTCGATTGGCCAGGGCAGATGATAATTGATGCCCGGCGTGGTGCGGCCGACAAAGGCGCCGAAACGCGTCACCACACCCTGCTCATCGGGGTCCACGACATAGATTCCCGACATCAACCAGACCGCGGCAACGATCAGCCCGACGATGAGCGCGCCCCCGCCGCCAAAACCCTTCGGCAGCGCCTGGCGGATCTTCTCCTGGCTGCGTTTCAGAAATTCTTCGAGATCGGGCGGCGTGCCGCCGCCGGAAGGACCCGTACCCCAAGGGCCGCGTCCACTGCCGCCGGGCCGTCCCCCGCCGGTCTGATTGTTCCAAGGCATTGGTTTTCCTCAGCCGAGTCGCGACCGCGCCATCATAGCGCAAGTCCGCCAATCATTGGTTTCGCTCAGCGAGGCCTATATATGGTCTTATCCGCCCCCGCGCAATGAAGGCAGACCCATGGCCGTCCCCACCGAGGCCGACATCATCAAATCGTTACAAACCATACGCGACCCGGTATCGGGCAAAAATGTCGTCGAAGCCGGGTTGATCGAGGGCCTGGCTCTGCGTGGCGGACATGTGAGTTTCGCGGTGGAAGTGGCCCCCGAACGGGGTCCGGCGTCCGAACCCTTACGCAAAGCTTGTGAGGATGCCGTATCCCGGCTTCCTGGCGTGCTGTCGGTGACAGCAGTGTTAACGGCCCATCGCGAACGCAACGCACGCAGCCCCCGCCCTGCCGCTCGTCCGCATGCGCATGATCACGCGCACAGTCACGGGGCAGCCGAGCCCGCGGGCGCGAAGGGCGTTACCGGCGTGAAATCGATCATCGCGGTCGCATCGGGAAAAGGCGGGGTTGGAAAGTCCACGGTGGCGGTCAATCTCGCTTTGGGTCTTGCCGCCCTGGGCTTGAAGACCGGGTTGCTCGATGCCGACATATACGGGCCTTCGGTGCCGCGCCTTCTCGATATTAAGGAAAAGCCCCGTTCGGACGGCAAGAAACTTTTCCCCATCGAAAGATTCGGTCTGAAGGCGATGTCGATCGGCTTCCTGGTCGATGAAGACAAACCGATGATCTGGCGCGGGCCGATGGTGCAGAGCGCCATCACGCAAATGCTCGGCGACGTGGAATGGGCGCCGCTCGACGTGCTGGTTGTCGACATGCCCCCGGGCACGGGCGACGCGCAACTGACGCTGGCGCAGCGCGTGCCGCTCAAGGGCGCCATCATCGTATCCACACCGCAGGATTTGGCGCTGATCGACGCGCGCAAGGGCCTTGCGATGTTCCGCAAGACCGAAGTCCCCGTGCTGGGGATTGTCGAGAATATGAGTCTCTTCATTTGTCCCAATTGCGGTCACGAGGCGCATATCTTCGGTCATGGCGGCGCGCGCGAGACCGCGGCACAGCTGGGCGTCGATTTCCTGGGCGAGATTCCGCTGGTTCAGGCGATCCGGGAAACCTCGGATGCGGGAACCCCGATCGTCGCGCAGGCTCCCCATGGGCCGGAAGCGCGCGCATTTCTCATCCTCGCGCAAAAGGTGGCGGAGAAATTGTCGGCGCGCGCCGAACGGTCCGCGCCGAAAATCGTCATCGATTAGCTTCGCCGCCAAGTTTTTCGGAACTCCCGTCACGCTTCAGGTGTTTCCTCTGTTCGCGATGATTGAAGGAGACGAGCATGGCGCGTGGCGAGATGTCGAAGAGCGGAGACGACGATCCGATGGTTACGCCTCCCGTGGCGGGCGAGAGCATGGAAGGCAATGGCCGCAAACGCGCCGGCGCGGGCCGCCGTCGTAAGCGGCGTGTGGCGTCGGCACCCAAGTCGGCCAAGGCAGGTAGAGCCGCACGCGGTGCGAAGGCAAGCTCTGGCCGCACTAAAGCAAAAGGTGCCCGCAAGAGCGCCGGCCGTCCGAAGGCTGCCGCTGGCCGCTCCAAGGCGATCAGAGGGCGAGCCAAGAGCAAGGCAACGGCAAAGGCTGGGCGGCCGAAGGCAATTCGCGCAAAACGCACCGCGTCCAAAGCCCGCGGTGCAGCCAAGATGAGCAAACGCGGGGCCCGAAAGACCGGTGCGGCGAAGGGCTCGCGGCGCAAGAGCAAGAAAAGCACCGCAAGCGGCGCCATGAGTCTACTAGCGAGGTTGTCGCCGTTCTAACGTGACAAAGGCGTAGCGAAGGGCCCCTGCCTCATACGGCCCTTCGCATTTCGTTTCCTGCCAGGCCGCGCGATCGAAGGGCGGCATGAAGGCATCGCCTTCCGGCGCAGTCATCACTTCGGTCAGCTCAATGCGTTGGGCCAGCGGCAAGGCGGCCTCGAAGATCGCCGCGCCGCCGATGATCATGATCTCGGCGGGCGCTCCACGCGCCGCGATGCCGAGTGCTTCTTCGAAGGCGTGAGCGGCCTCTGCGCCGTCGGCGCGAAAGGCGGGATCGCGCGTCACCACGATGTTGACACGGCCGGGCAACGGTTTCTTCGGCAGCGAGTCCCAAGTCTTCCGGCCCATGATACAGGGCTTGCCCATGGTGAGGGCCTTGAAGCGTTTCAGATCCTCAGGAATGCGCCATGGCAGCGCGCCCTTGTTTCCGATCACGCCATTCTGGGCGACGGCGACAACCAGGGTAAGAGGAAGCTTCACACCGCGACCGGGGCTTTGATGTGCGGGTGGGCCTGGTAATTCTCCAGGATGAAATCCTCGAAGTGGAAACCGAAGATGTCCGTCACGTCCGGGTTCAATGCCATCACGGGCAGCGGATAGGGTCTGCGCGTGAGCTGCTCGCGCGCCTGATCGAGATGATTGAGATAGAGATGCGCGTCGCCGAAGGTATGGATGAACTCACCCGGCTTTAGTCCGGTCACCTGCGCCACCATCATGGTGAGAAGCGCATAGGATGCGATATTGAACGGCACGCCCAGAAAGATGTCCGCCGAACGCTGATAGAGCTGGCACGACAAACGCCCGTTGGCGACATAAAACTGGAACAGGCAGTGGCAGGGCGGCAGCGCCATCTTTGCGATATCGGCGGGGTTCCAGGCGGTGACGATCAGACGCCGCGAATCCGGATTGCGTTTGATGTCGGCAACGACCTGCGCAATCTGGTCGATGGTGCCGCCATCCCCTTTCGGCCAGGACCGCCATTGGCGGCCGTAGACCGGACCGAGATCACCCTTCTCGTCCGCCCATTCGTCCCAGATGCGCACGCCATGTTCCTGCAGGAAGCGGACATTGGTGTCGCCCTTCAGGAACCAGAGCAGCTCATAGATGATGGATTTGACGTGCAGCTTCTTGGTCGTGACCAAGGGGAAGCCCTTCGCCAGATCGAAGCGTGCCTGATGGCCGAACACGGATAGCGTGCCCGTACCCGTGCGGTCGCGCTTCTCAACCCCTTCCTTGAGCACGCGTTCCAGAAGATCGTGATATTGGCGCATGGTTAATCGGTTCCGAGTCGCGGCTTAGCTTAAATGCCCCGGACCTGCCTTGCCGCCTCCTTCTATTGTTTACCCCCAAGCCCTATATAGGGAGGGTCCGGGCAACCGGACTATGGCGATAAACGGCCTCGTAATAAGCGGACCGGACCCGGGGGCGGTACCCGGCGCCTCCACCAAGTGCCCGTCAGAGCCTCATCCTAGGCTAGGTTTTGGCGGGTACCTGTGGGGGCGAAATAGGATCGACGGACGTGTAAAGGTGGTTCTTTCGCTCGGTATGGTATCCGCCGTTATCGGGCTATTCGTACAGGTGCCAACGATAATGAAATGGCCCTCGCTGCTTAATTAAAACCTAAGCAAGCGCGGCTCGAGGGGCGCCGGGCAACAGAAGCCCCTCACCTAATTTCCGATCAAGAAGCGGCGCCCCTCTGATGAGGCGACTCTTGGGGCGCCGGGCAACAGAAGCCCCTCCCCTACTTCCGACACTCCGACCCGTGTGGCTCGAGAAAGGTTGGCTTTGACCGTGCCAATGTCACAGCTTCTGCTCTGTTCGATTTGCGATTTCTGCTAACCTGCCGGCCATGGCGAAAGATTTCATCGGTTATGAGGCTCTCACCGACCGCGCCTTGCGCGGTGTGGTTCGCGAGGCCCTTAAGCGCGTCCAGAAGCAGGGGTTGATCGGCAGCCATCATTTTTACCTGACGTTCAAAACCCAGGACCCCGGCGTCGAGATTCCGGACTTTCTCAAAGAGCGCTACCCGGACGAAATCACCATCGTGCTTCAGAATCAGTTCTCCGGCCTGAACGTGACCGAGGATTCGTTCGAGGTGACGCTCAGCTTTCAGAAGCTTCCCGCAAGGCTTTTTGTGCCTTTCGCAGCTATGACGGGGTTTGCCGATCCCAGCGTGCAGTTCGGTCTGCAGTTCAAGAACGCGACCGCCGCGCAGGGCCAAGGTCAGGGTCAGCCCGCTGCTGCGCCGAAGGATGCAAGCAAGGGCAGCGCAGCTCCCTCTGCGGTTGCCCTGCCGCCGGCCCAAGCCGAGAAATCCAGCGACAAACCGGCCAATCCGCAAATTGTCAGCCTGGACAAGTTCCGCAAGAAATAGCGCGCGGGTTGTGGGATTGTACGCTCCTAACGTAAACGGAGCGACGTATTTCGCTTCCACCCGGGAAAGCCATGACCAAAACCCGCACCGAGACCGACACGTTCGGCCCCATCGAAGTCCCCGCCGATCGCTATTGGGGCGCCCAAGCCCAGCGTTCGCTCGGCAACTTCAAAATCGGCCTGGAGCGGCAGCCTCTCCCCATCGTGCGGGCGCTGGGTATCGTGAAACGCGCAGCCGCCGAAACCAATATGGATTTGGGCCATCTCGATACGAAGCTTGGCGATGCCATCGTTCGCGCGGCGCAAGAGGTAATCGATGGAA